>NZ_CAXTAZ010000003.1:0-193570 GCF_964242715.1 uncultured Enterovirga sp. | reverse complement strand
GCCGGCCGGCCCGGGATCAGCGCCGTCGTGATGACGATGTCCTGCTTGGCGATGTGGGCGGCGACGAGTTCGGCCTGTTTCCGGCGGTACTCGGCCGACATCTCCTTGGCGTAGCCGCCCGCCGTCTCGGCCTGTTTGAATTCCTCGTCCTCGACGGCGACGAATTTGGCGCCGAGCGACTCCACCTGCTCCTTCGCGGCGGGCCTGACGTCGGTCGCGGTCACGACGGCCCCGAGGCGCCGCGCGGTCGCGATCGCCTGGAGACCCGCGACGCCGGCGCCCATGACGAAGATCCGGGCCGCCGGGACCGTGCCGGCGGCCGTCATCATCATCGGAAGCGCGCGGCCGTATTCGGCCGCGCCGTCGATCACGGCCCGGTAGCCGGCAAGATTCGCCTGGCTCGACAGGACATCCATCACCTGCGCCCGGGTGATGCGCGGCATCAGTTCCATGGAGAAGGCGGTGAGGCCGCGCTCGGCCAGCGCCCTGACGTCGCCCTCATGTCCGTGCGGGTCCATCACGGCGATCGCGAGCGTACCGCGCTTCACCCCGGCGAGTTCGGCGGCCTGCGGACGGCGCACCGACAGGATAAGGTCGGCGTCCGCGAGGAGGGCTGCCTTGTCGGGCGCGATCGTCGCCCCGGCTGCCTCGAAATCCCGGTCCGGGATGCCGGCCGCGATTCCGGCTCCGGCCTCCACCGTCAGGGACGCCCCGAGGACTGCGTATTTCTTGACCGTTTCCGGCGTCGCCGCGACGCGCGATTCGGCGGGAGCGTCCGACAGGACCGCGATCCGCATCTCCACACCTTCCCTCGTGCAAGCACCGCCTCGGCGGCCAGGGCCCGGACCGTCGGCCCGTCATGTCCCCATCATGGCCGGGCGCGGCGCCCGGCAGCAAGCCCTAGTAGAGCAGCAGCATCAGGAGGAGCACGGCCAGGACCGCGCCCGGCGCCCGCCAGGAGATCGACGTCGAAAACAGGCCGATCGCGGTCGCGATATGGGCGAGGAGGATCATGAAGGCGGCCGAGATCCAGGCGTGCTTCACGCCTCCCACCGCGAGGCCGACGACGATGCAGGTCACGAAGACCGAGGCGACCGTCGTGAAATGGGTGAAGGCGTCGTAGGTCTTCTCGTGCGCCCGCCCGTCCATCTCCGGACGGTAGGCAGAAGCTGGGTTCGGGGTGGTCTGGGCCATGTGCCCGCTCTCCGCTCGTGAGGTTCTCCGGCCATAGCCGATGGCCCTCGGGCCTGCAATCGGCAGACCGATCTTCCCGCGCTTGCCGCCGTCCGGCTCTTCCCCGATCCTGAGTGAGCGGCCGGTCGGGCACGCGAGGAGCCGTGATCGTTCGATGTTCGAGACCCCCATCCTGTTCACCAATGCCGCCTTGCTCGACGGAGCCGCCGAGGAACGCCGCCCCGGTTCCAACGTGCTGGTCGAAGGCGGCGTCATCCGGGAGGTTTCGGAGCAGGAGATCCGGCGCGAGGGCGCGCGGGTGATCGATCTCGGCGGCCGCACCCTGATGCCGGGCCTCATCGATTGCCACGTCCACGTGATCGCGACGATCGCGGACCTCGCCCAGAACGCGCTCCTGCCGGACGCGCTGGTCGCCTTCCGGTCGGCCGAGATCATGCGGGGCATGCTCCGGCGCGGCTTCACCACCATACGCGACCTCGGCGGGGCGACGCATGCCCTCGTCCAGGCGATCGAGGAGGGGCTGATCGAGGCGCCAAGGCTCGTGATCTGCGGGAAGGCCCTGTCGCAGACCGGCGGGCACGGCGACCTCAGGGGCCGGGTCGAGGAGCGCGATTTCGGCTATCAGGCCCGTCGCCTCGGCGCGCTCGGAAGGGTCGCGGACGGGGTCGATGCGTGCCGGGCCGCGGCTCGCGACGAGATCCGGCGCGGCGCGACCTTCATCAAGATCATGGCGAATGGCGGCGTCGCATCGCCGACCGACCCGATCGCCTTCCTGGGTTATTCGCGCGACGAGATCACGGCCATGGTCGAGGAGGCGACGAACGCCCAGACCTATGTCGCCGGCCACCTCTATACGGACGAGGCGATCCGGCGGGCGGTCGAATGCGGCGTCCATTCGATCGAGCATGCGAACCTGATCCAGCCGGAAACGGCGCGGCTCATGCGCGAGCGCGGCGCCATCGCCTGCCCGACGCTCGTCACCTTCGACAAGCTGAAAAGCGAGGGCGCGTCGCTCGGCCTGCCGGCGGCCTCGGTCGCCAAGATCGACGACGTGCGGCTCGCGGGCCTGGAATCGCTCGGCATCCTGCGCGAGGCCGGCGTCACCATGGCCTACGGCACCGACCTCCTCGGCCCGATGCATCGGCACCAATCGGAGGAATTCGTGATCCGGGGCGCCGTGCTGCCCGCGATCGAGGTGATCCGCTCGGCGACGTCCCACGCGGCCAAGCTCTTGCGGATGGAGGGGCGGATCGGGAGCGTCGCGCCAGGCGCCTTCGCCGATCTCGTCGTGGTCGACGGCGATCCGCTGGCCGATCTTTCGTTCCTCACCCGCCAGGGCGCCCACATGCCGGCGATCATGAAGGACGGGCGGTTCGTCAAGGACGAGCTGAACTGAGCGAGACCCGGGAGAGGGCCGCTTAACGCCCGGCTGTCACGGTCGCGGGCCATCGAGATCGGATCCCACATGCCGCGCTATTTTTTCGACGTCATCCACGAGGGCGACAAGATCAGGCGGGACGTCCAGGGCCTGGACCTTCCGGATCTCGACAGCGCCGAAATCGAGGCGATGGAGATCTGGAAGCGGCTGCGATCGGAGTGGCAGTCGGGCGGAACGGACCCGTCCGAATGGTCGGTCGAGGTCGCCGACGAAAGCGGTGCGTTGCTGGCCAGGATGCCGTCCTCGATGACCTTCTGGCGGGCGCAGTTGCAAGGTTAGGACGGACCGCTGGACCGAGCGCCGCTTGCGCTCGGGGTTGGCGGATGACGGAGGCGGTCCGTCCCGCAGGCGGATCGCAAGACACCGGACGTCGGCGATCGTCTCCAGTCTGCGAAGACGTGAGATGATCGGGGCTGGCCCGCGTGTTGCCAAAAGGCGTTGCCGCCAAAGCACTGTGCGGCAGAATAGGCAGGGTCGCCGCACCGAATTGCTTGCCACGGCGTTGGATAAAGCGGCCACATGTTTCGGCGTGGCCGAACGGATTCCAGGTTCCGGCAGGGGGACGAGGATGACCGAGGACGATACGACGGAGCCGAAGCGCACCGATGCGGCTTTGCCGCGCGATGTGCAGGAGCATCTCGGGCGGCGGCTGCGCACCGCGCTCCGGATCGAAGACGAGAAGCCGGCCTTCCTGGGCGAGACGAATGTTCCGCCGCAATTCGAACCGCTGGTCCGCAAGCTGGAGGCCAGCGAGCGCGGCGAGCGGCAAGGCTACGAGGCGGTGAAGCGGGCCATCATCGACACCCCGGTGACGCCCCGGCGGGCTCGCCTTCCGGAGTAACCATCCCTCACGGCTGACAGTCGCGGCAATAGAAGGACGAGCGGCCGGATTGCACGATCCGGTGCACCAGGCCCCGGCAGGCCGGCGTGACGCAGGGCTCGCCCTCGCGGTCATAGACGCGGAACCGCTCCTGGAAGGCGCCCGCGCTGCCATCGACCCGGGCATGGTCGCGCAGCGTCGATCCCCCGACGGCGATCGCCTCCTCGAGCACGGCCCGGATCGCGCCCGAGAGCGCCAGAGCCTTGGCGCGCGGCCGTCCCGTCGACGTCGCGATCGATCCGGCCGGTGCCTGCGGCGACAGGCGGGCCCGGAACAAGGCCTCGCAGACATAGATGTTGCCGAGCCCGGCCACGAGGCGCTGGTCGAGGAGGGCGGCTTTCAGCGGCGTCCGCCGGCCGGCGAACAGCCGGGCCAGGACCGCGCCGTCGAGCGCCGGACCGAGCGGCTCGATTCCCATCGCTGCGAAGGGCGGGGTTCGCTCGATCCCGTCACTCGGGTAGAGCCCCATGAAGCCGAAGCGCCGGGCGTCGTTGTAGGTGACCCGCAACCCGTCATCGAGATGCAGCACCACATGGTCATGCGCGGCCTGCGCGCCGTGAGACTGGTAGAAGGCGCCGGGCTCGTCGAGACGGCCCCCGGCCTCGACACGGAACCGTCCCGTCATGCCGAGATGCATCACCAGCGTCTCGTCCGTCGACAGGCGGGCGAGGAGGTATTTCGCGCGCCGGTCAAGGGACAGCACGCTCGCGCCTTCGAGCCGGCTGACGAAGCCCTCGGGCAGCGGGAATCGGAGGTCGGGCCTGCGCTGCTCGACCCTCGTCATCCGGCGTCCGACGAGCGCGGGTTCGAGGCCGCGTCGGACGGTCTCGACTTCAGGAAGTTCGGGCATGATCTCGTTCGACCTCGGACGCTATATGGCTCTTCGCGGATACGGCAGGAAGGCTTGGCGCCGGGCTCGACGTGAAGGCTCGGCTCCCTCCCTTGCGGCACTCCGGGCGGAAGGTCTAAGTTCCGCCGCGCGCGCAAAAGCCCGATAGGACGAGCCTGCATGATCGCCGATGCCGAGATGATCGCCGATCGAAGGCGCCTCCGACGCAAGCTGACCCTGTGGCGCGTGCTCGCCTTCGCGGCGCTTCTGATCGCGGTTGTGACGGGCGGGCTGGTCGCTGCGCGGAGCACCGGCCGTTTCGCGGCCGGACCGCAGATCGCCCGCATCTCCGTGTCCGGGCTCATCACCGGCGACCAGCGCATGACGGATCTGCTGCGGCAGGTCGGCGAGGCCGGAACGGTCGCCGGCGTGGTGGTCTCGATCTCCTCCCCCGGCGGCACGACGACCGGCTCGGAGGAGCTGTTCCAGGGCATCCGGACGCTCGCCTCCAAGAAGCCGACCGTCGCCTTCGTCGATGGCACAGCCGCCTCCGGGGCCTATATCACGGCGCTCGCGGCCGACCGGATCGTCGCGCGGGAGACGTCGCTGATCGGATCGATTGGCGTGCTGTTCCAGTTTCCGGACGTGTCGAAGCTTCTCGGCACGATCGGCGTATCGGTGGAAGAGGTGAAGTCGAGCCCGCTCAAGGCGGAACCGTCGGGCTTCAGGCCGACCTCGCCCGAGGCCCGCGCCGCCCTGCAATCGGTCGTGAACGACACCTATGGGTGGTTCAAGGACCTCGTCCGGACCCGACGAAACATGTCCGATGCGGAAGTGGCCACCGTCGCCGACGGGCGCGTCTTCAGCGCCCGGCAGGCGCTGCCTCTGAAGCTCGTCGACGAACTCGGATCGGAACGAGAGGCGATCGCCTGGCTCGAGCGCGACCGGCAGGTCGCGCGCGGTCTGCCGGTGCGCGACTGGAAGCCGAGGGGGCCGTCGAACTTCTCGCTCTGGACGGCTGCCGCCTTCGGGGCCGACCTGTTCGGGCTAGACCGCGCAGCCGCCGCGATCCGGTCCGGTGCAGGCACGATGTCGGCGGCCGAACTCACCGGCCTCCTCGCGTTGTGGCAGCCCCATTCCGCCGACCGTTGAGCCGTCGCCTATGATCAAGTCCGAACTTGTCACGAGGATCGCGGCTCGAAATCCGCACCTCTACCAGCGGGATGTCGAGAACGTCGTGAACTCGATCCTCGACACCATCTCCGACGCCCTCGGGCGCGGCGACCGGGTCGAATTGCGGGGCTTCGGCGCCTTTTCGGTGAAGACGCGGGACGCGCGAGCCGGCCGGAACCCGCGGACCGGCGAAACCGTTTCGGTGTCCGAAAAGGTCATCCCGGTCTTCAAGACCGGCAAGGAGATGCGCAAACGCCTGAACCTCCTCACTCCGGAGGAGGAGGCTGCGGAGCCCTCGGAGGACCGGGTGTCGGCCGAGCTGTACTCCTCTCGTCTGAAATAAAGATCGCTGGAATCGCCCCATGCTGGCCGCCCTCAAGGCTCTCCTGCTTCTCCCGGTCGCGCTCGTCGTCATCCTCTTGTCGGTCGCGAACCGGGCACCCGTCACCTTCTCGCTCGACCCCTTCGCGAAGGGCCCGCCTGACCTGGCCTTGACCGTGCCGCTCTACGCGATCGTCCTCGCGGCCCTGGCGCTGGGGATCCTCATCGGCGGGATGGGCGCCTGGCTCGCGGCCGGCCGGGACCGCCGGTCGAGCCGAACCTCGCGCCGGGAGGTCAACCGCCTGAAGTCTGAGGCCGACCGCCTCCGGGCTTCGCTTGCGACCAATCGCGGCAACACGCTGCCGGCGCCCCGCTCCCCGGCCTGACCGGGTTCGGCGGGACCCCGGCCATGCGGGTCGTCACGGCGGAGGAGATTGACGGCGTCCTTCTCATGCCGTCCCTGATCGAGGCGCTCGACCGCGCCTTCCGGGGCGGGATCACGGCGCCGCCGCGTCACCATCACGCGGTCGCGCGGCCTGATGGCGACGCGACGCTCCTGCTGATGCCGGCCTGGTCCGCCCGCGGCGCCTCGGGCGAGTTCCTGGGCGTGAAGACCGTGTCCGTCTTCCCTGGCAATCGTGCGCGCGGTCTCCCCAGCGTACAGGGCACGTATCTCCTGATGGACGGCGCCACGGGCGAGCCGCTCGCCGCCCTGGACGGGGCTCGGCTCACGCTCTGGCGGACCGCGGCCGCATCGGCGCTCGCCGCGCGACACTTGGCGAGGCCGGATGCCGGCCGCATGCTGATGGTCGGGGCAGGCGCCCTCGCGCCCTTCCTGATCCGTGCCCACGCGGCGGTCCGCCCGCTCAACCGGATCGCGATCTGGAACCGGAACCCCGCCCCGGCGACCGCTCTCGCGGCACGGTTGGCGGCCGAGGGGTGGCCTGCGGTCGCGGCCGGCGACGATCTCGCGCGCGAGGTGGCCGGCGCCGACCTCGTCTCCTGCGCCACATTATCCGAGACGCCCCTCGTCCGCGGCGAATGGCTGACGGCGGGGAGCCATCTCGACCTCGTCGGCGCCTTCACGCTCGGCATGCGCGAGGCGGACGACGTAGCGCTCGCCCGTGCGTCCGTCCATGTCGACACGGAGGCCTGCACGGTCGAGGGAGGAGACGTCGCCGTGGCGATCCGGGCCGGCACCTTCGATAGGGCGGCGATCCGGGGCGACCTCGCCGATCTCGTGACCGGCCGGGCGCCCGGCCGGACGTCACCGGACGAGATCACGCTGTTCAAGTCGATCGGCGCCTCGCTCGAGGATCTCGCCGCCGCGATCGAGGTCTGGCGCAGCCTCGCGACCTGATCCGGGCCGTTACTGCTTCCGAGGACGACGTCATGCTGCTTCACCCTGCCCTGAAACCTGGCCGAACCGCCGTCGTCACGGGCGCCGCGAGCGGCATCGGGCGGGCCGCCGCCCGGCGGTTCGCGGAACTCGGCCTCCATGTCTGCCTCGCAGACCTTCCCGGCCCGGCGCTCGACGAGGCGGCCCGCGAGGTCGCGGCCGCGGGCCGGGGCGAGGCGCTTGCCGTCCCGACCGACGTCACTCGGCCGGACGAGGTGGACCGGCTCGCCGAGACGGCCGCCACGCGGTTTGGCGACGTCGCCATCCTGATGAACAATGCCGGCATCGAGGCGGGCGGCACCTTCGCGAGCCCGCTCGAGACCTGGCGCCGCATCCTCGACGTCAATCTTTGGGGCGCGATCCACGGCTTTCAGGCTTTCCTGCCCCGGATGATCGAGGCCGGGCGACCGGCAGCGATCGTCAATACCGGCTCGAAACAGGGCATCACGACGCCGCCCGGCAACACGCCCTACAATGTTTCCAAGGCCGGGCTGAAGGTCGTGACCGAAGCGCTGGCCCATGAACTCCGGCAGCGACCCGGCTGCCGCGTGAGCGCGCATCTCCTCATCCCGGGTTTCGTCTTCACCGGCCTCACCCGCTCGCGCGGCGTCGAGGAAAAGCCCGCCGCCGCCTGGACGCCGGACGAGACGGTCGCGTTCATGCTGGATGCGCTCGCGCGCGGCGATTTCTACATCCTGTGCCCGGATAATGACGTCGCGCGCGAAACGGACGAGAAGCGCATCCGCTGGGCAGCCGACGACATCGTCCTGAACCGGCCGGCCCTCTCGCGCTGGGACGCGCGTTACAAGGCGGCGTTCGAGGACTATATGCAGGGATAACATCCTCGTCCGGTGCTACCATGAATGCGCCTGTCCTGCATCGATCGTGCTTGGATCGCTCGACGACGTGATCGACCTCATGGTTCACGAAGAGCAATGACCTCCTTCGTCAAAATATGCGGCCTCTCGACGCCGGACACGCTCTCGGCCGCCCTCGATGCGGGCGCCGACATGGTGGGCTTCGTGCGTTTCGCCCGCTCTCCGCGCCATCTCGGGCTGAATCTCGGGCGCGATCTGTCTCTGATGGCAAAGGGCCGCGCCGAACGCGTGCTGCTCGTCGTCGACCCGGACGACCGCGACCTTGACGAAGCGCTCCTGGCGATCGAGCCGGATGTCGTCCAGTTGCACGGGGTGGAGACGCCCGAACGCGCGGCCGCGATCCGGGCGAGGTACGGGCTGCCGGTCATGAAGGCGATCGGGATCGAGAGCGCGGCCGACCTCGCCGGCATGGCGCTCTATCGGGGTGCGGCGGACCGCATTCTCCTGGACGCAAAGCCGCCGCGCGGTTCGGATCGGCCGGGCGGCAACGGCGCGGCCTTCGACTGGCACCTGCTCGACGGCTTCGCGGCCCGGGCGGCGCTTGACCCCGGGCTCGACATCGTGCTGTCCGGCGGCCTGACACCGGACAATGTCGCGGAGGCGGTCGCGACGACGGGCCTGCGGGCCGTCGACGTGTCGTCTGGCGTCGAGACACGGCCGGGCGAGAAGGATCCCTCCCGGATCACAGCCTTCATTCGAGCGGCCCGGGCCGCTTTCGCGTCGGCGGAACAGCGCAGGAGAGTCGCGTGAACGCGCCCCACAGCCCCAACACCTTCCGGTCCGGCCCCGACGAGCGCGGCATGTTCGGGATCTTCGGCGGTCGTTTCGTCGCCGAGACGCTGATGCCGAACATCCTGGAGCTCGAGCAGGAATACGAGCGGGCCAAGGCCGACCCCGCCTTCCAGGCCGAGATGGACGGCTATCTCAAGCATTATGTCGGCCGCCCGTCGCCCCTCTATTTCGCGGAGCGGCTGACCGCGCATCTACGCGAGGTGGCCGCGGCCTCCGGCCGGTCCGGCGGAGCCAAGATCTACCTGAAGCGCGAGGAGCTGAACCACACCGGCTCGCACAAGGTGAACAACGTCACCGGCCAGATCATGCTGGCGCGCCGTATGGGCAAGAAGCGTATCATCGCCGAGACCGGCGCCGGCCAGCACGGGGTCGCGACGGCGACGCTCTGCGCCCGGTTCGGGCTCGAATGCATCGTCTACATGGGCGCCGTCGACGTCGAGCGGCAGATGCAGAACGTCTTCCGGATGAAGATGCTGGGCGCCCAGGTGGTGCCGGTCCAGTCCGGCACCCGCACGCTCAAGGATGCGATGAACGAGGCTCTGCGGGACTGGGTCACGAATGTCGACACGACCTTCTACTGCATCGGCACCGTGGCGGGCCCGCATCCCTACCCGGCCATGGTGCGGGATTTCCAATCCATCATCGGCCACGAGACGCGCGAGCAGATGATCGAGGCCGAGGGCCGGCTGCCGGATTCGCTCGTCGCCTGTATCGGCGGCGGCTCCAACGCGATGGGGCTGTTCCACCCCTTCCTCGACGACCGCGAGGTCGCGATCTACGGCGTCGAGGCGGCCGGCCACGGCATCGTGGGCGGCCTACACGCGGCGTCGATCGCCGGTGGGCGGCCCGGCGTGCTGCACGGCAACCGCACCTTCCTTCTCATGAACGAGGACGGCCAGATCACGGACGCCCATTCGATCTCGGCCGGGCTCGATTATCCCGGCATCGGGCCGGAACATGCCTGGCTGCACGAGATTGGCCGTGTCACCTACCTATCCGCGACGGACGGCGAGGCTCTGGAAGCCTTCCAGCTCCTGTCGCGGCTCGAAGGCATCATCCCGGCGCTCGAGCCCGCGCATGCCATCGCCAAGGTGGCGGAGCTCGCCCCGACCATGCCTCGGGATCACCTGATGGTCGTGAACCTGTCGGGGCGCGGCGACAAGGACGTGCCGCAGGTGGCCGAGATGCTGAAGATCTGAGATCAGTCCGAGGCGGGTCTTCTCTGGCCGGTGCCGACCACTTCGGTGGCGCAGATGGCGAGGAATAGTCCGATCACCCCGGCGACCACCATCGCCTCCGCGATCAGCTCCGGAACGTCCGCCCGCATCATCAGCGCGAGCGGCAGCATGAGGGGTCCACCGAGGAGAACGGTCCAGATGAGCATGGCCGCGACGGTCCGGTTCGAGACGGACTCGAAACCACGTCCGCAGGCCAGAGTTCCTTCGGGCCGCGAATAATCTCGGCTCCGGAGATGCGAGCGACTAGAGGCTGCCCACGGTCTTCAGCCTGACCCGTGCGTGGATTTCGGCCTGCCCGATCACCGGGGTCTCGCGCCGGAAGCGCTCGACGATCGAGCGCACATAGGGCCGCGCCGACGTCGAGGTCACCAGGACCGGCATCTCGCCCGCGCGCGCCGCGTCCTCGAACCGGTCCCGCACGAGCGTCACGAAATCGGTGAGGCGCGAGGGCTGCATGGCAAGGTGGCGCTCGTCGCCCTGGCCGACGATGGAATCCATGAAGGCGGCTTCCCAGGTCGGCGACAGCGTGATGATCGCGAGATGGCCGGAGGGCGCGGTGTATTGCGCGCAGATCTGCCGGGCGAGACGCATCCGGACATGTTCTGCGATGTCGCGCGGGTTCTTCTGCCCCGCGACGACGTCGGCCACGCCTTCCAGGATCGTGCCGAGGTCGCGGATCGAGACGCGCTCGGCGAGCAGCAGCTGCAGCACGCGCTGGATGCCGGTTGTCGAGATCTGCGAGGGCACGATCTCGCGCACGAGATCGGCATGCTCCTTCGGCAGCTCGCGGAGAAGCTTCTGCACCTCGACATGCGAGAGCAGCTCGGCCGTGTGGCTCTTGATGATCTCGGTCAGGTGCGTGGACAGCACGGTCGCGGCGTCGACGACCGTGTAGCCCCGGACCGACGCCTCGTCGGCGAGCGCGCCGTCGATCCAGGTCGCCGGCAGGCCGAAGGTGGGTTCGAGCATATGCTGGCCAGGAAGCTGCACCTGGCCACCCATCGGGTCCATCGCCATCGACAGGCCCGGGAAGACGCGGCCCTGGCCGGCCTCGACCTCTTTCACCCGGATCACGTAGGCATTCGCCTCGAGCGTGACGTTGTCGAGGATGCGGACGGACGGCATCACGAAGCCGAGTTCGCCGGCGAGCTGGCGCCGCAGCGCTTTGATCTGGTCGGTGAGGCGGTCCTCGCCGCCGCCCCCATTCACCATGGGCAGGAGGCCGTAGCCGATCTCGACCTTAAGGTCGTCGATCTTGAGGATCTCGGACATCGGCTCTTCGATCGGTGCGGCCGGCGCTCCGACCCCGCCGGCTGCGGCGGTCGCGGCCGCCTTGGCGGTGTTCTCCCGGTTGAGCCGGAAGGCGAGCCAGCCGGCCCCGCCGGCCAGGAGGCCGAAGGGCAGGATCGGGATGCCGGGCAGGAGCCCGATGATGGCCATGACGACGGCCGACATGCCGAGCGCCCGGGGGTAACTCGCGAGCTGGCGGCCGAGCGCGCCGGCCGCGGCTCCCCGCACGCCGGCCTTCGACACGAGAAGGCCGGCGGCCGTCGAGACGATCAGCGCCGGGACCTGGCTGACGAGGCCGTCACCGACCGTGAGCAGCGTGTAGGAGCGCGCCGCGTCGCCGAAGGACATGCCCTGCTGGGCGACCCCGATGATGATGCCTCCGACTACGTTGATGAAGGTGATGAGGAGCGCCGCGATCGCGTCGCCGCGCACGAATTTCGAGGCGCCGTCCATCGCCCCGTAGAAGCTGCTCTCGTCCTCGAGCGCAGTGCGACGGGCACGCGCCGTCTCCTGGTCGATCAGCCCGGCCGAGAGGTCGGCGTCGATCGCCATCTGCTTGCCCGGCATCGCGTCGAGCGTGAACCGGGCCGCGACCTCGGCGATGCGGCCGGAGCCCTTGGTGATGACGATGAAATTTACCAGGACCAGGATCGCGAAGACGATCACGCCGATCACGAAATTGCCGCCCATCACGAAGCGGCCGAAGGCCTCGATGACATGACCGGCCGGCGCGCCGCCCTCGTGCCCGTGGGAGAGGATCAGGCGGGTGGTCGCGAGGTTCAGCGCGAGCCTGAGCATGGTCGCGATCAGGAGCACGGTCGGGAAGACCGAGAATTCCATCGGGTTCTCGATGAAGAGCGCCGTCATCAGAATCAGGACGGAGGTCACGATCGAGATCGCGAGCAGCAGGTCGAGGATGATCGGCGGGAGCGGGACGATCAGGACGGCGAGGATCGCCATCACGCCTGCGGCGAGCAGGATGTCCGGCCGCGTGGTCAGCTTGTGTAGGGCGCCGAGGGACGGCACGCTCATCCCGTCGGGAAGGGAGAGGCCGCGCCGCGCCGGCACGCCGCCGCCGATCGCCGTCACCGCACCCGCATCTCTCATGAACCGACCCATCGGAGGGAGCCCGCGACAGGGGCTCTCACCCGGCAACTTCTGCCGAGTTCATGGTTAGCGCGGGGTTAACCCCTGTCGCGCGAGGATGCAGAGGAAGCCAGATGGAGAGGCCGCGATGACGCCCATACGGGACAATCCGGGGGTGATTGCGCCTCCGCCCCTCATCTTTCTCGGCTTCCTGGCGCTCGGGATCCTGCTCGATGTCGCCACCGATCTCGGCACCCGCATCCCCCTCTGGTTCCGCGTCGCGGCCGCGATTCTCCTCGCCTGGGCCTCGATCAAGCTGATCCTCGACTGCATGCGCCGGTTCAGGAAGGCCGGCACGAGGGTCGAGCCATGGCAGCCGAGCACGGCGCTCGTCGCGGATGGCCCCTACGGGCGGAGCCGGAATCCGATCTACGTCGCGATGGCGCTCGGCTACCTGGCGATCGCGTTCGCCTTCAACAGCATCTTCGCGCTCCTGCTCCTGCCGGGCGCGATCGCCGTCGTGCATTACGGCGTGATCCTCCGGGAGGAGCGCTATCTCGAGGCGAAGTTCGGGGATCCCTACCGGCGCTACAAGGCCCAGGTCCGGCGCTGGCTCTGACCGCTCACGGCCGCTCGTAGGTCCCCGTGGTGAGCCCGCGGGCGATGACCCGGCCCCGCATGGCCTCGATGAGCTTGCCGCGACCGGGATGCCCGTCGAACTGGAGCGGTTCGCTCAGCGCATAGACCTGAAACAGGTAGCGATGCGGGCCGTGGCCGGGCGGCGGGTCCGGCGGCAAATACTCCGCTTCGAAATACGAGTTCTTGCCCATCGCCGAATCGTCGCCGGGCTCGGCATCGCTCGGCAGGGCGCCTTCCGGCAGGGCGTTCTCGTGGCCGTGCAGGTTCCAGACGATCGCATGGACGAGCGGCGCCGGTGTCGGGCTGTCGGCGTCCTCGATGACGATCGCGAAGGAGGCCGTCTCGGGCGGCGCGCCGGACCAGCCGAGCGGCGGCGACAGGCCTTCGCCGTCCTCGGTATAGCGCTCGGGAAGGACCCCGCTGTCCGGGAAGGCGTCGCTGCAGACGGCGAGCGTTTCCGGCACACCCTCCATGTCGCGGCCGTAATAGATCGTCCGTTCGAGGCCGGGCTTGAACCCCCTCAGCACTTCCCCGACCGCGTGCGGCAGCTTCTCCAGCATCGTGTCCGTCCCTGTCCAAGCTTCAATGTGGTGGCGCGACCACAGCCTCGCCACCGACCGGCGTCCCGGCTTCGGGGGTCGTCCAGTCCCGCCACAGAAGATGTAGCGCGGCCATGATGGCGGGTCCGAGAAAAAGCCCGAGGAGCCCGAAGGTCTCGACGCCGCCCAGGATGCCGAGCAGGACCCAGACGAAGGGCAGCTTGGTCGCGCCTCCGATGAGGGTGGGCCGCACGGCATGGTCAGCGATGAAGACGACCACGGAACCGAAGAGCAGGATGCCGATGGCCGCCCCGGTGGCTCCGTTTGCGAGGAGGGACAGGGCGGCGGAGCCGAACACCGCCACCGCCCCGAACGGCACCATCGCGCCGATGGCGGTCGCGGCCCCGAGCAATGTCGGATGCGGAACTCCGGCGATCCAATAGGCGATGCCGATCAGTACGCCTTCCCCGAGCCCCACCAGGACCAGGCCGTCCACCGTGCCGTGGATGGAGGCGATCATCTGGCGGCCGATTCGTTCGCCATGCGGTCCGACCGCCCGGTGGCTCGCGACCAGCAATTCGCCGGCGAGCCAGCGGCCGTCGCGGTACAGGAAGAAGAGCGTCAGGATCGTAAAGGCGAAGACGATCATGCGGTGCAGGAGCTGCCCGCCGAGCGAGCGCGTGTAGCTCGCGAACGCGCCGTGGTTCATGCGCTCGATCAGCTCCGAGGCCGCAGCGGAACTCGCGAGGTTGTCCTGCCACCAGCCCGCGGCACTCGGGCCGACGACAGGCAGGCGCCCGAGCCAGTCCGGGACCGGGAGGCCGGTCCGGCGTGCCTCCTCGACCAGGTCGAAGACGAGGTGAGCCTCGCGGGCGATCTGGATCGCGGCGAGCGCCAGCGGGACGAGGAAGAGGAGGGCGACGCCGAGCGTGAACAGGGCCGGCCAGAGGATGTCGTGACCGCTCGGCGGGAACCGGCGACGGATGCGGCCGTAGAGGGGCCAGGTGGCGATCGCCAGGATGGAGGCCCAGGCCAGCGCGGGCAGGAAGGTGCGGATCGTCCAGAGGCCGATGGCGAGGAGAAGAAGGCCGAGCACCATCCGGGTGCGGCGGTGAGGGACCGAACCCGGATCGGCTCCCCGGGGCGTGGTCGCGGCCGCGATCGATGTCTCGACGACCATGGATCGGCCCCCTCCGGCGGGGTTCGCTGCCCAGGCGACAGCTCTCATGAATCCGGCTAGCAAGCCCGGGTTCCGTTAGCCAGTCCGAAGGAGTGCCCCTTGACCAACGTCACCATCGACGGCGAGCGGCTCTGGGGCACGTTGATGGAGACCGCCGAGATCGGCGGCACGCCGAAAGGCGGCATCCGCCGGTTGACCCTTTCGGACGAGGACAGGCGGGTTCGCGACTGGTTCCGCCGCGCCTGCGAGGCCTCTGGCTGCACCGTCACCGTGGATGGAGTCGGCAACATGTTCGCGCGCCGGCCGGGCCGGAACGATGCGCTTCCGCCGATCTGCATGGGTTCGCATCTCGACACGCAGCCGACGGGCGGCAAGTTCGACGGCTGCCTCGGGGTCTTGGCCGGGCTCGAGGTGCTGCGCAGCCTCGAGGCGATCGGCTACGAGACCAACGCGCCGATCGAACTCGTGAACTGGACGAACGAGGAGGGCGCGCGCTTCACCCCGGCCATGATGGCCTCGGCCGCCTTCGCGGGCGTGTTCACGACCGAATACGTGCTCTCCCGGGAGGACCGCGAAGGGACCACGTTCGCCGCCGCCATGGACGCGATCGGCTATCGCGGCGAAGCCAAGGTCGGCGGACGGCCGCTCTCCGCCATGTTCGAACTCCACATCGAACAGGGGCCGATTCTCGAACGCGAGGGCAAGCTGATCGGCGTCGTCACCGGCGTGCAGGCGATCCGCTGGTTCGAGCTCACCGTCACCGGCTCCGCCGCCCATGCCGGTTCGACCCCGATGGCGGTCCGCCGCGACGCGCTGGTCGCCGCGGCCCGGGCCATCTTGGCCGTGGACGAGGTGGCGCGGGCCAACGCGCCGCTCGCGGTCGGCACCGTCGGCATTCTCGAATGCCGGCCTGGCTCGACCAACGTCATCCCGGGCGAGGTCTTCCTCACGATCGATCTCCGCCATCCCGACGACGCGACGCTCGAGCGTATGGAGGGCGAGTTGCGTGAGCGCCTGGCGGAGGCGCTCGACGGCGTCGATTACGGTTGCGAGCGCATCTGGTTGTCGCCGGCCGTGCATTTCGATCCGACCCTGGTCGGCATGGTCCGGGACGCGGCCGAGAGCCTCGGCATGCCGCACCGGGACATCGTCTCGGGACCCGGCCACGACGCGGCCTATATCGCCCGCGTCGCGCCCACCACCATGATCTTCGTGCCGTGCCGGGACGGGATCAGCCACAACGAGGCCGAGGAGACGAGTTTCGAGCAATGCGCGGCCGGCGCGCAGGTGCTGCTGAACGCGGTGCTGGCCTTCGATGCGACGCTCGAGGCGTGAGGGTTCAGGTTCAAGCGAAGTCTTCGGCCCCCGTATCGAGGTAGCCGCTTCGGACACGGACCAGGACGAGGTCTCCGCCTTCCAGGCGATAATAGAGGATGTAGTTGCCGGTAGGAATGCTGCGAAGGTCGCCCGACAATTCGGGTCGGGCCCGTCCTGCGAACGGATTGTCGGCCAGCATCCTGAGCAGCTGGTCGAAGCGGTCCAGGGGTCAGTCCGCTGCCCGCTCGCTGTCATCCGCGACATAGGTCCAGATGTCGGTGAGGTCGCGCTCGGCTGCGGGTGTGCGGAGGATTCTAAGCACCATGCCCGGCGTCTTTCCGAACTGTCCGACGCTGCCCACGGGCTTTCGCTTTCACCGCTTCCATGTCGAGCGGTTCCGCCGGACCGCTTTCCAGGCCCTCGACGACGTCGGCCCGGAGGGCCGCGAGTTTAGCGTCGCGCAGGTTCTCGCGTCCTTCCACTACACTAGCCGTAGCCCGTCCCGCATCACTTCGCTGGCCGACGCATAACGCCCGCTTTCGACGAGCTTGCGAACGAAACCTTCGAAGTGTCCGCCGAGCGTGTAGCTTGATGGCATAGTCGGCCTCCCGAGCTCTAGCCTTATCACTTTATGATACAGCGGCGGCGGCGCAAGCGGCGCTCGTCAGGGACGCATGAGCCACTCATCCGGGCAGCCCGCCTCGATCCAGCGCTGCCGCTCCTCGGCAAGCCTGCGACCCAGCGCCGGTCCGGGCGGGATGCCGCGTTCGACGAGGTCCTGGCCGGCTAGGGGGAAGAGGGGCGCCTCCGCTCGGCCTGCGGCGTAGCGGGCGAGGAGATCGCGGCCGTCCTCGGTCAGGACGGGCCGGGGTTCTGCCAGGACCGCAGCCCCTGCGTCTCGAAGGGCTTTGACGCCGTAGAGCACGGCGAGCCGCCTCGCCTCAGCAGCATCGAGCGGGTGAGCACGGCCGACGAGCCTCGCGAGCGCACCGGCATAGAGATCCAGCCGCCCGTGTTCCGCATTCGACAGGCGCAGGATCTCACGCAGGTGGCGCGCGTCCTCGGTGGAGCGGACCAGGAAGGCCGCCAGGCGGCCGATCGGGTCGGACCCCGCAGCCGCGGCGCGCCGGAGCCGGCCGGCATCCCCGATCCGGCCGACCAGCCGCGCGAGGAGGCCGCCGTGTTCCAGGAGCGTCACGCCTTCCACGGCCCTTGGCGCCGCGAGCAGCTTCAGGAACTCGGCCCGGACGCGCTCGCGCGACAGCCGGGCGAGCCGGTCTCGCGCCCGGATCGACGCTGCGTAGCCATCGGCATCGATCGGCCCCTGCCCGTATTCCGCCCAGAACCGGAAGAAGCGCAGGATGCGCAGGTAATCCTCGCGGATGCGGAGGTCGGCCTCTCCGATGAACCGGATCCGGCCGGACGCGAGGTCCGGGATGCCGCCGACCTCGTCCTCGACGGTGCCGTCACGCCGAAGCGAGAGCGCATTCACCGTGAAGTCGCGCCGACGCGCATCGGCAGTGAAATCGCGTCCGAACCGCACCACGGCGTGACGGCCGTCGGTCTCCACGTCCTCCCGGAGCGTCGTTACCTCGAAGGGCGTGCCTTGGACCAGCACCGTGACCGTGCCGTGCGCGAGCCCCGTCGGAACGGTCCGGAACCCGGCCGCGGCGGCGCGCGCCATCGTGCGTTTCGGCAGGGCGGTCGTGGCGAGGTCGACGTCGCGCACCTCTCGCCCGAGAAGGACGTTGCGGACGGCCCCGCCGACGATGCGGGTCTCCTCGCCGTCCTCGTCGAGGACGGAGAGGAGCCGGGCGATGTCGGGGCGGGAGACGAGCGCGCGGGCCGCTGCCTCGCCGTCCGGGCTCACCGGAAGCCGCCCGGAACCGGCCTCCCGTCCTCCATATGCGGCGGCACGTAGGGACCGGTCTGGCGCTCGGCGAAGATGCCCGTCAGCAGGAAGCCGCCGACCACGATCCCGAGGCCCGCGAGCACAAGCCAGGTGAAGCTCCGCGACCACGAATCGATCGCCAGCACGCGACGGCGCGTGAGCACGAGCATCACGGCGAAGAGGAGGAAGGGGACCAGGAAGAGAGCCAGTTCCTCGATCAAGACCCTGATCATGCCCCGTCCCCGTAGAGCCTCTCGTGCATGTTCCGAAGAATGCCGGCGGTGACGCCCCAGATGTAGCGACCCTCGAACGGCATCGCGTAATAGGTCCGGATGCGACCCTTCCACTCGCGGGCGTGCAACTCGTGATGACGCTCGTCCATCAGGAAGTCGAGCGGGACTTCGAAGGCGCAGGCGACCTCGTGCGGGTTGATGCGGAGGTGGAAGCCGGGTTCCACCATCGCGACGGCCGGAACCACGAAGAAGTTCGTGCCGGACAGATAGGCGTCGAGATAGCCGAGCGGGCGGACGTGCCGCTGGTCGAGACCGATCTCCTCCTCGGCCTCGCGCAAGGCCGTCGCGAGCGGTGTCGCGTCCTCGGGATCCATCTTGCCGCCCGGAAAAGCGATCTGGCCCGAATGCTGGCGCATGTTGGCCGCCCGCTCCGTCAGCAGGATCGAGGCCCCGGTCGGGTGGGCGACGACCGGCACCAGAACGGCGGCCACGCGAGGCTGGATACCCTCGTCGAGATCGGGCCAGCTCTCGGGATCGAGGGCGTGGTCGCCCTTAAGGTCGGCCCGGCGCTCGAGGAAGCCCGGCGGCTCACGGCGCAGCCGCGCGAGCGCGCGGGCCTCGAAGACGGACGCTGGGGCGATCGTCTCCGCAATCATCCGGCCCGGGTCTCGCCGCTGCCCGGGATCGGGAAGAAGGCCGATCCGACGGCGAGGCCGAACACGGTCCGGCCCTCCAACTCCCGCTCTTCGCCCAACTCGACGAGATCGTAGGTCAGGGCCCGCGTGACCCGCGCCCACAACCCGCCCCGGACGAGGACATAGGGCCGCAGACCGGCCTCGTCCTCCTCGAAACGGAGCGGATGGTCCGGCCCGACCGCGACGAGGTCGTCGACATTGGTCCGGAAGGCGACCGTCCTGCCGCGACCTTCGCCCGTGACCGACATCTCCACGGCCGCGAACGGTGCGTCCACGACCGTGATCCCGACCCGCTCCACGGGGGTCACGAGCACGAATTCGTCCGCGTCCCGGCGCAGGACCGAGCTGAACAGCCGGACGAGCGCCGGGCGCCCGATCGGGGTTCCCATGTAGAACCACGTGCCGTCCGCCTCGATCCGCATGTCGATCGCGCCGCAATGGGGCGGGTTCCAGCGCTCCACGGGGGCCGGGCCTCGACCGGGCTGGCCGCCCAAAGCCGCGTTCAGGCGGCCGAGCGCGTCCGGCGCGGTCCCGTTCTCGCCTTCGCCCTGTTCGCTCGCCGCCATGGCGGCATCCTTACCGCCGGGACCGGACAAAGGCGAACCTGCGCCCACCCGCTCCCGGGCTGCGGCCGATGGACCCGCTTGCCAGAGCGGTGAAAGCGGTCCCACATTTGCGAGACCGCTTCGAACACCGCGCCGCGACGTCCACCGGCGCCGGAGAACCGCCGATGACGATGGCCGCTGAAGCCACTTCCCTCGACGATGCCGTCGTCTCACAGGCCGAGGCTGCACTCGAGACGATCGGCCGGGCGCGTGATGCCATCCACACGGTGATCTTCGGCCAGGAAGACGTGGTCGACCTGTCGATCATCACTATCCTGTCCGGCGGCCACGGCCTCCTGGTCGGGGTGCCGGGCCTCGCCAAGACGAAGCTCGTCGAGACGCTCGGCACGGTGCTGGGCCTCGATGCGCGCAGGGTCCAGTTCACGCCCGACCTGATGCCCTCCGACATTCTCGGCACCGAGGTCCTGGACGAGGGCGCCGACCGGCGGCGCTCGTTCCGCTTCGTCAAGGGACCCATCTTCGCCCAGCTTCTGATGGCCGACGAGATCAACCGGGCCAGCCCGCGCACGCAATCGGCGCTGCTCCAGGCCATGCAGGAGCACCACGTGTCGGTGGCCGGCGAGCGTCACGACCTGCCACGACCCTTTCACGTTCTCGCGACCCAGAACCCGATCGAGCAAGAGGGAACCTACCCGCTGCCCGAGGCCCAGCTCGATCGCTTTCTCCTCCAGATCGACGTCGGCTACCCGGATCGGGTCGCGGAGCGCCGCATCCTGATCGAGACGACCGGGATCGGCGACCAGCGACCCTCCGCCGTGATGTCGACGGACGCGCTCCTCAACGTACAGCGCCTCGTGCGGCGCCTGCCGGTCGGGGAGAGCGTCGTCGACGCGATCCTCGACCTCGTGCGCGCGGCCCGCCCGGAGGAGGGCGGAGCCGAGGTCGCCGGCAAGCTGATGTGGGGCCCCGGGCCGCGCGCCAGCCAGTCGCTCATGCTCGCCGTCCGGGCCCGGGCCCTGATCCAGGGGCGGCTCGCGCCGTCGGTCGACGACGTGATCGCGCTTGCCGAGCCGGTCCTGAAGCACAGGATGGCGTTGACCTTCGGGGCTCGCGCCGACGGCGAGACCATCGCTGGCATCGTCGGCCGTCTCGCCGCCCGAATCGGTCGCTAAGCCACCGGAATGGCGCAGACCTCGGTCCTGCCGACAGCGAGCCGCAGGCCGGGCCGTGACGACACGGGCGCCGCGCTCTCGCTCGCCGCCCGCATGCCCCGCCTGATCCTCGAAGCGCGGCGCGTGGCCGCGAGCCTCGCGCACGGGATCCATGGCCGACGTAGGGCGGGACCGGGCGAGACCTTCTGGCAGTTCCGGCCCTTCGTGGCGGGCGAATCCGCGGCCCGGGTGGATTGGCGCCGCTCGGGCCGGGACGACCGCCTCTACGTCCGCGAACGTGAATGGGAATCGCCGCACGCCATTTGGCTCTGGATGGACCGCTCGGCCTCGATGGCGTTCCGGTCGGACCTGGCTCAGGTGTCCAAGGTCGAGCGCGCCTTCGTGATCGGGCTCGCGCTCGCCGACACCTTCGTCGATGGCGGCGAGCGAGTCGGGCTCCTCGGCCTCTCGAACCCCTCCGCCTCCCGCCGGATCGCCGAGCTCTGCGCCCAGACGCTCGTCGCGCATGAGGACGATCTCGATCAGGACCTGCCTCCTCCGCAGCCCGTCTCGCGGCAGAACGAGGTCGTGATGGTCGGGGATTTCCTGTCGCCCATCCCTGAGATCGCGGCCTGCGTGGAGGCGATCTCCGCCCGCGGCGCCCGCGGCCATCTCGTGATGGTGATCGATCCCGTCGAGGAGAGTTTCCCCTTCGACGGCGAGGCGGTGCTGCACGATCTCGAAGCCGGGCTCGTCCTTCGGATCGGCGACGCCGTCTCGTGGGGCCGGGCGTACCGGGACCGCATCCGGCAGCACCGCGACGCCTTGCAGGAACTCGTTCGGCGCCGTGGCTGGACCCTAACCCTCCATCATACCGATCGGCCGGCGAGCGAGGCCGCGCTCCGCATCCTGACGCTCGTCGCGAGTGCCCGGCAAGGAATGGGCTAGATGTTCGGGCTTCCCCTCAGCTTCGCGGCGCCTGCCATCCTGGCCGCCCTCGCCGCCCTGCCGGCGATCTGGTTTCTGCTGCGCGTGACGCCGCCGCAGCCGCGCCGGATCGACTTCCCGCCGTTGCGGATCCTGGCCGACCTGATGCCGGAACGTCAGACGCCGGCCCGGACGCCGCCCTGGCTCCTCATTCTTCGGCTCGCGGTCGCAGCCTTCCTGATCCTCGCCGTCTCCGGTCCCCTCTGGAATTCCGGTGCGACGGGCGGGGGTGGGCCGCTCGTCCTGGTTCTGGACAACGGCTTCCCGGCCGCGAGGGACTGGCGCGAACGGGCCGCCTACGCGCAAGAGCGCGTGGAGGCGACGATCCGCGAGGGTCGTCCGACCGCGATCCTGGCGACCGCCGACAAGCCCGGCGCGTTGACGGCGACGGCGCCCGGCGCCGCGCTGGAACGGGTCCGCGCCGTGAAGCCGCAGCCGATCCTGGTCGACCGCCGGCCGCATCTCGACCCGCTTAGGACCTACCTGGCCGCGGCCCCGGCGGCCGAGATCGTCTGGATCTCGGACGGGACATCAGGCGCCGGCGATGCCAGTTTCGCGACGGCGCTGGCCGAGGCTGCGGGCGAGCGCCGGATCGCGGTCGTCTCCGGCCCGCGCTCGGGCGCGCTCGCGCTGGCAGGAGGCGAAAACGCTCCGGCGCAGCTCACCGTGAAGGTCGTCCGGGCGGAACCGAACGGGCGCGATTCCGGAACGCTGCGGGCAGGCGACCTGCGCGGGCTGCCGCTGGCCCAGGTGCCGTTCACCTTCCCGTCCGGCGCGACCGAGACCAGCGCCGCCTTC
Organism: uncultured Enterovirga sp.; assembly: GCF_964242715.1. Classification (NCBI taxonomy): domain Bacteria; kingdom Pseudomonadati; phylum Pseudomonadota; class Alphaproteobacteria; order Hyphomicrobiales; family Methylobacteriaceae; genus Enterovirga; species uncultured Enterovirga sp. Next base: position 171,056 of record NZ_CAXTAZ010000003.1, on the reverse strand, counting down.
ACGCTGCCGATGGAGGTCCGCAACGCGATCGCCCGGATCGACATCCAGGGCGAGGCCTCCGCCGGAGCCGTCGCCTTGTTCGACGAGCGCGGCAGGCGGCGGCGCGTCGGGCTCGTCTCGGGCGCCTCGGCCGACCAAGCCCAGCCGCTTCTCGCCCCCACCTATTACCTGGCCCGCGCGCTCGCGCCCTATTCGGAGCTGCGCGAGGCTCCGGGCGGGGTGTCCGACGCTATTTCGAGCCTGCTCGACCAGCAGGTCTCGGTCCTGGTCCTGGCCGATGTCGGCACGATGGACCGCGACACGCTCGCGAAGGTCACGGCTTTCGTCGAGAAGGGTGGGCTGCTGCTCCGCTTCGCCGGAACGCGGCTCGCCGGCGGCAACGACGATCTCGTCCCGGTACGGCTCCGGCGCGGCGGCCGCAATCTCGGCGGAGCGCTCTCCTGGGATGCGCCCCGTACGCTCGCTGCCTTCGGCCGCGACAGCCCCTTCCACGGCCTCGCGGTCCCGTCGGATCTCGGCGTCCGGCGCCAGATCCTGGCCGAACCGGACGGCGATCTCGGCCGCCGCACCTGGGCCGCGCTGGAGGACGGCACACCGATCGTCACCGCCGACCGGCGCAAGGACGGCCTCGTGGTCCTCGTCCATGTGACGGCGGATGCGGGCTGGTCGAATCTGCCGCTCTCGGGCCTCTTCGTCGATATGCTCCGCCGCGTCGTGGCCCTGTCGGGCTCAGGCGAGGCGGCGGCCGCCGGCGAGGAGAGCAAGCGCGAGGTCGCGACCGTCGCGCCGACTCGCGTGCTCGACGGGTTCGGGACCTTCGTGCCACCGAATGCCAATGCCCGGCCGATCCCCCGCACCTTCACGGAGCGTGCCCGCGACGAACATCCGCCCGGCTTCTACGGCCCGGCTGATGCCAGCGTCGCCGTGAATGCGCTCGTCGGCGGAGACAAGCTGCTGCCTCTCGACCTCGGGCCGCTCGCGGGCCGGCGGGAGCCTCTAGCGCCCGCCGAGACGCTCGATCTTCGCGGCATCCTGCTGACAGTGGCCATCCTGATGCTGATCCTCGACACGTTGGCCTCCCTCTGGCTCGGCGGGCACCTCGCCCGACTTCGCCTCCGCGGCCGCCCGGCCCCGTCCCGGGTTGCCGCGGCACTGGTCCTCGGGCTCGCGATCGCCGCGGCGCCGATGCCGGGCGCGCAGCCGCTGGCGGCAGACGAGCGGCCGCGCTCGACCAGCGAGCCGGCCCTGGTCACCCGCCTAGCCTACGTGATCACCGGCGACTCCCAGATCGACGCGACGAGCCGCGCCGGTCTCCAGGGCCTCACCCAGGCGCTCGCGAACCGCACCGCCCTTGAACCGGGCGACCCGATCGGGATCGACCTCGCCCGCGACGAACTCGCCTTCTACCCGCTGCTCTACGTGCCGATCGCGCCCCGGCAGGCCCAGCCCGGCGAGGCCGCGATCCGCAAGCTCGACGCCTTCATGAAGAATGGCGGCACGGTCGTGTTCGACACCCGCGACGCGGCGAGCTTCCGGCCCGGCGGCACGCCGAGCCCCGAGGGCCAGACCCTGCGCCGCATGCTGTCGACGCTGGACATCCCGGAACTGGAGCCCGTGCCGCGCGACCACGTGCTAACGAAGACTTTCTACCTCCTCGACAGCTTCGCGGGCCGCTACGCGACCGGCCAGACCTGGGTCGAGGCCCTGCCGCCGGCCGTCGAGGGCGAGCGCCGCCCGGCCAGGGCCGGCGATGGGGTTTCGCCGATCATGATCACCTCGAACGACCTTGCGGGGGCCTGGGCCGTCGGCCGGACCGGCGAGCCGATGTTCCCGACCGTCGGGTCCGACCCGCGCCAGCGCGAGATGGCGATCCGGGGCGGCGTGAACATCATCATCTATACGCTCACCGGGAATTACAAAGCCGATCAGGTCCACGTGCCGGCTTTGCTCGAAAGGCTGGGGCAGTGAGGCGGTACGCGGCTTCTTTGCCTCTCCCGGCCCGAGCGGGGAGAGGTCGAGTCCGCGGTCACGCGGACCGGGTGAGGGGCAACGAAGGGCCGACGTCTTCGGCGAATTTCCCATGCCCCTCATCCGGTCGCACTGACGTGCGACTCTACTTCTCACCGCATGCGGGGAGAAGCAGGGCCGCCCCATGCTGAGCCTCTCCTTCACGCCGCTGGTCCCGATCTGGGCGCTCGCGGCCTTCGGTCTCCTCGCGCTCGGGATGGCGGTGCTGGCCGTGATTGCGCGCGGACCGGTCGCGATGTTGCGCGCGCTTGCGATGGCGTTGGTCCTGGCTGCGCTCGCGAACCCCTCCCTCGTCCAAGAGGAGCGCGAGAAGGTCCGGGACATCGTCGCCGTCGTCGTCGATCGCTCGGCGTCGCAAGGCCTTGGCGACCGGACCGAGATGACGAACCGGGTGCGCGAGGAGTTGGAGCGGCGCCTCGGTGCGATGCCGGATGTCGAGACCCGTTTCGTCGAGGCGGGTGACGGGGAGGGCGAGGACGGTACGCGGCTTTTCGCGGCGCTGGGCCGAGCGCTCGCCGACGTGCCGCCCGACCGGCTCGCGGGCGCGCTGATGGTCACCGACGGCGTCGTCCACGACATCCCGCCCGATGCCGCGGAACTCGGCTTCAAGGCGCCGATCCACGCGCTCGTGACAGGACGACCGAACGAGCGCGACCGGCGCATCGCGCTCATCGAGGCGCCCCGTTTCGGGATCGTCGGCAAGGAGCAGACGATCCGGGCCGAGGTTTCCGAACGCGGCGGTACCGGTACGGCCCGGGTCACGGTGCGGCGCGACGGGCAGCAGGTCCTGAGCCAGGAGGTCCGCACCGGCGCGCCCTTCAGCCTCACGGTTCGTGTCGAGCATGGCGGCCCGAATGTCGTCGAGATCGAGGCCGATCAGCTTCCGGGCGAGCTCACGCCCGCGAACAACCGGGCCGTCGTCACGATCGAGGGTATCCGCGAGAAGCTGCGGGTGCTTCTCGTTTCGGGTGAGCCGCATCCGGGCGAGCGCACCTGGCGCAACCTCCTCAAGTCCGACGCGAATGTGGATCTCGTCCATTTCACCATCCTGCGGCCGCCCGAGAAGCAGGACGGGACGCCGATCAACGAATTGTCGCTGATCGCCTTTCCGACCCGCGAGCTGTTCCAGCAGAAGATCAAGGAATTCGACCTCATCATCTTCGACCGCTACGCGAATCAGAGCGTCCTGCCGTCGACCTATTTCGACAACATCACCCGCTACGTGCGGGAGGGCGGCGCGCTCCTGATCGCGGCGGGCCCGGAATTCTCCGGCGCATCGAGCCTCGCTCGGACGCGGCTCGCGGCGATTCTGCCGGGCGGGCCTGACGGGCGCATTCTCGAAGAGCCGTTCAAGCCGAAGATCACCCGCGAGGGCGAGCGCCACCCGGTGGCGCGCGACCTGCCCGGCTCGGAAAGCAACCCGCCGGCCTGGGGCGAGTGGCTGCGGACGATCGGGGCCGACATCCGGCGCGGCACCAGCGTGATGGCCGGGGCCGAGGAGAAGCCGCTCCTGGTCCTCGCCCGCGAGGAGAAGGGTCGGGTGGCGCTTCTCCTGTCAGACCACGCCTGGCTCTGGGCGCGCGGCTATAACGACGGCGGCCCGCATGTCGACCTGCTGCGCCGCCTCGCGCATTGGCTGATGAAGGAACCGGCGCTCGAGGAGGAGGCCCTGCGGGCCAGCGTCTCCGGACGCGACATCCGGGTGGAGCGCCAGACCATGGGCGGCGATCCTGGGCCGGTCCGGATCCTGTCGCCGAGCGGCCGCGAGCAGCAGGTCGCATCAGCCGAGGATCGGCCGGGCCTGTTCCGCGCCCAGGTGCGGGCGACGGAACTCGGCCTGCACACGCTTCGGTCCGGCGACCTCGTCGCCTTCGCGAGCGTCGGCGCCGCGAACCCGCGCGAACTCTCCGACGTGTTCTCCGATACCGAGCGCCTCCGGCCTGTCGCGGAGGCGACCGGCGGCTCGAGCCGGCGCGTGGCTGGAGATGCGGGTCCGCCGACCGTTCCGCGCATCCAGACAGTCAGGTCGGGGTCGCGTTCGGCCGGTGCCGATTGGATCGGGATACGGCCGAACGATTCCGCCATCATCCGGGGCGTCTCCGTCATGCCGCTCGGCCTCGGCCTCCTCGGCCTCGCGCTCCTGGTCGGCGCCGTGCTGGCGGCCTGGCTGCTGGAAGGACGGCGCCGGGCGGCGTGAGAGTGTCGCTACCCTCGCTCAGCCCGGCGAAAGCCCGGGTCCAAACCCGGCCGCAGATGGCCCTGGGTACCGGCTTCCGCCGCTATGAGCGGGCAGGTCAGCCCTTCATTGGGGCGACGCGGCCGGCGGCCTCCTCGACCGCGCCCGGCACGAGTTCGGCCAGGAGCAGTCGGGCCGGATCGACCGGGGCCGGCATAACAAGGCGGCCGGCGGGGGCGCGGCGGAAGCCGAAGCGGGCGTAATAGGGCTCGTCGCCGACGAGCAGCACGAGCCGGTGGCCGACTGCCCGGGCCGTATCGAGCGCGCGCTCGATCAGCGCCGCGCCGATGCCGCGCTTCTCGAAGGCCGGCTCCACGGCGAGCGGCCCGAGCATCAGCGCGGGATCGGCTCCGATCAGGATCGGCGAGATTCGCACCGAGCCGACGATCAGCGTGCCGACGAGCGCTGTGAAGCAGAGTTCGGGTGTCCCGAGCGCGCGCTCGCGCAGCCGGAAGGCGGTGCGGGCGAAGCGGCCCGGGCCGAAGGCGCGCTCGTGCAGCCGCTCGATGGCGCCGGCATCATGCGGCAATTCGGGCCTGATCTGGAGGGCCAGGTCGCTCACGTCGCCACCGCCTTGATCCCCAGATAGGTCGCGATGACCCGCTCGTCGCGGCGCAGCTCCGCCGCGGGTCCTTCGAGCACGACCTCGCCATTCTCGAGCACGTAGGCGTAATCCGCGAGTTCCAGCGCGGCCCGGGCATTCTGCTCGACGAGCAGGATCGAGACGCCGGTGCGGCGGAGATCCGCGATGGCCCGGAAGATCTCCTTCACGATCAGGGGCGCGAGGCCGAGCGAGGGCTCGTCCAGCATCAGCAGCCGCGGTGCGCTCATCAGGGCGCGGGCCGTCGCCAGCATCTGGCGCTCGCCGCCCGACAGCGTTCCGGCGAGCTGCGTGCGGCGTTCGAGAAGGCGCGGGAAGAGCGCCCACATCGCCTCCAGAGTTTCGCCGAAGCCGGGCGTGCCGCGGCGGCGAAAGCCGCCCAGTCGCAGATTGTCCTCGACGCTCATGGTGACGAAAAGCTCGCGCTTCTCGGCGACGAGGCTCATCCCGTCCGCGACCCGATCCTCGACCGAGCGTCGCGAGAGGGGCGTGCCCCGGAAGGTCGCGCCGCCGCGCGAGGGCAGGATGCCCATGATCGCGGAGAGAAGCGTCGTCTTGCCGGCCCCGTTCGGGCCGAGGATCGTCACGATCGCACCTTCCGGCACGGCGAGCGACACCTCGCGAACGGCCTCGACGCGGCCATAGGCGACCGAGAGTCGGTCGAGGGTGAGGATCGGCGCGCTCACGCGGCGCTGCCCAGATAGGCTTCGAGCACGGCCGGGTCGCGCTGGATCTCGGCCGGTTGGCCTTGCGCCAGTTCGGAGCCGAAATTCATCACGACCAGCCGGTCGGTCAGGCCCATGACGAAATCCATGTCGTGCTCGACGAGGAGCACGCCGACGCCGGTCTCGCGCACCTGGCGCAGCAGCGCGGCCAGCGCCGTCTTCTCGACATGGCGAAGCCCTGCCGCCGGCTCGTCGAGGAGGAGGAGGGTAGGCCCGAGCGCCAGCGCCCGGGCAATCTCGACGAGGCGCTGCTGGCCGAGCGCGAGTTCGGTCGCGATCGCCCCGGCTTCGCCGGCGAGGCCGACCCGCTCCAGCGCGTCCCAGGCCCGGGCGAAAAGCCGCGCCTCGTCCGCCCGGTCGAGCCGGAGCGCGCCCGATGCGGCGCCGGCCCGGCCGTGCAGATGAGCGCCGAGCGCCACGTTGTCGAGCACGCTCATGCCGTGGACGAGTTTTACGTGCTGGAAGGTCCGGGCGATGCCGAGCCCGGCGATCCGGCGCGAGCGCCAGCCGCGGAGCTCGTGGCCGCGAAAGCCGATCGAGCCGCCGCTCGCCGGCAGGATTCCGGTGATCAGGTTGAAGCTCGTCGACTTGCCGGCCCCGTTCGGCCCGATCAGCCCGACGATTTCGCCCGGACCAACCCGAAAGCTGAGATCGTTCACGGCGACGAGGCCGCCGAAGGTTTTTCGCAGGTGCGAGACGGAGAGGAGTTCATCCACCCCGTCATTCCGGGGCTCGCGTAGCGAGAACCCGGAACCCACGGGTTGCGCCACCTGTGGATCGCGTCCGGTCCGTAGCCCTTCCATGGGTTCCGGTTTCCGCTTCGCGGCCCCGGAATGACGGAGGGTGACCCCGAACCACCGCCGGACATGCGGCCACAACCCTTCGGGCGCGAACTGGAAAATCAGGATCAGCGTGAAGCCAAAGACGATCGACTCGAAATTGCCCTGGGTGCCGACCAGGAAAGGCAGCACGTCCTGCAGCTTGTCGCGCACGATGGTGACGAGCGCGGCGCCCAGCAGCGCGCCGCCGATCTGGCCGATGCCGCCGGCCACCGCCATGAGCAGGTAGTCGATCGAGGCCACCATCGAGAAGGGCGACGGGTTGATGGCGCGCTGGAAATGCGCGTAGAGCCAGCCCGAGATCGACGCCAGCACGGCCGCATAGACGAAGGCGAGGATCCGGGCCCGGCCCGTATCGATGCCGAAGCTTTCCGCCGCCAGCACGCCGCCCCGCAGCGAGCGGATGGCGCGTCCGACCCGGGAATCGAGCAGGTTCGCGGTGACGACGACGAGCGCGAGGAGGATCGCGAGGGTCAGGAGATAGAAATTCGCGCCGCCCGCGAAGCTGATCCCGCCGACCTCGATCGGCGGGATGCCCGAGATGCCGTCGAAGCGGCGGAAGAAATCGAGCCCGCCGGTCAGGTAGAAGAAGCTGATATTCCAGGCGATGGTCGCAACCGGGAGGTAATGGCCGCGCAGGCGGAGCGTGATCGCGCCGATGCCCCAGGCGAAGAGGCCGGTGAGCCCGATCGCGATCGGCAGCGTCGCGAGCGGCGGCCAGCCGTAGCGGGTCGTGAGGATCGCGGTCGTGTAGGCCCCGAACCCGACGAACATGGCCTGGCCGAAGGAGACGACATTCGCGACCCCGGTCAGCACCACGATGCCGAGCGCCACGATGGCCGAGAGGCCGATCAGGCTGCCGAGCGTGATCCAATAGGCCGGGATACCGGGGACCAGGGGCAGGGCGATGGCGGCGGCGAGCGCGAGGGCGGCCGCGATGCGGGCCGGGCTCACTCCTCGTCCTCGAGGACGAGCGCACCCTGCGAGCGCACGAGCAGGATCGGGACGATGATCATGAAGACGATCACCTCCTTCAGTTCGCTCGCATGGAAGGAGGCGAAGCTCTCGATCACGCCGACGAGAAGCGCGGCCCCGGCGGCGACTGGGTAGCTGACGAGCCCACCGATGATGGCGGCCACGAACCCCTTCAGCCCGATAATGAAGCCTGTGTCGTAGTAGATGGTGGTGAGCGGCGAGATCAGGATGCCGCCGAGCGTACCGATCAGCGCCGCGAGCCCGAAGGCGAACCGGCCCGAGAAGAGCGGCGAGATGCCGACGAGTCTTGCGCCCACGCGGTTGACCGCCGTCGCCTGCAGGGCCTTGCCGATCAGCGTGCGGCCGAAGAACAGGTAGAGTGCGGCGATCAGGATCGCGGTGACGACCAGCACCGAGGCCGCCTGGCCGGACAGCGACAGGTCGCCAAGCGTGAAGCTCGCCCGCGACAGGGGCGTCGTGCGGGAGCCCTCTGCCCCGAAGAAGATGAGGCCGAGGCCGACCAGCGCGATGTGGAGCGCCACGGAGACGATCAGGAGGACCAGGACGGAGGCCTCGGCGAGCGGCCGGTAGACTGCCCCGTAGATGTAGAGCCCGAGCGGGGCCGTCACGGCGAGCGCGAGAAGGATCTGCACGATCTGCGCGGGTTTTCCGGGCGCCAGCACCGCGACAAGCCCGGCGATCGCGACGGGAAGAACGACGGTCTCGGCCAGCGTCGCGATCCAGATTCGGGGGGTGAGGGCGCGGCGCTCGCTCCACAGCGTTACGATCCCGGACGCCACGCCGAAGAGGAGGAGCAGCCAGACCGTCCCGGGCATCCGGCCGAGCTCGATCGCGGCAAGGCTCAGCGCCCCGAAGGAAACGAATTCGCCGATCGGCACGAAGATGACCCGGGTGACGGTGAAGACCAGCACCATGGCGAGCGCGAGGAGCGCGTAGATGGCGGCGTTGACGATGCCGTCCTGGAAGAGGATCAGGAAGATCGACAGGTCCAAAGCATGCCTCTCGGCCGCGATCTGTCCGGCCTCCCCGCGGCGGCTCGTCTTCGCGGCCGCCCGCCGCCCCGTCTTGACCGCGATCCTCGCCGCCCGTCAAGCAAGCTCGGCCGTAGGCCGCCCGTCCACCTTGATGTCGGGATGGGCCGCCGCATATGAGAAGGGGAGACGTCGGGAGGACGCATGTACACTCAGGCCCTGAATGCGCCCGACCGAGAGCCGCCCGCGCTCGAAGATGCCGAGCTTGCCCGCCTTTTTCAGGACCGGATCGATGCCGACGACCGGATCGAGCCGAACGACCGCATGCCGGAGGCCTACCGCCGCACGCTGACCCGGCAGATCTCGCAGCACGCCCATTCCGAGATCGTCGGCATGCTGCCGGAAGGCAATTGGCTCACCCGCGCCCCGACGCTTCGCCGCAAGGCCGCATTGCTGGCCAAGGTCCAGGACGAATGCGGCCACGGCCTCTATCTTTACGCAGCCGCCGAGACGCTCGGCGCCAGCCGCGAGGAGCTCGTCGACGCACTCCTGTCCGGCAAGGCCAAGTATTCCTCGATCTTCAACTACCCGACCCTGACCTGGGCCGATATCGGGGCGATCGGCTGGCTCGTCGACGGCGCCGCGATCATGAACCAGATCCCGCTCTGCCGCTGCTCCTACGGCCCCTATGCCCGAGCGATGATCCGCGTCTGCAAAGAGGAGAGCTTCCACCAGCGCCAGGGCTTCGAGATCATGATGACGCTGGCGAAAGGCAATCCGGACCAGAAGGCGATGGCGCAGGACGCGTTGAACCGCTGGTGGTGGCCCTGCCTGATGATGTTCGGGCCGCCGGACACGGCGAGCCAGCATTCTGACCAGTCGACGCGCTGGAAGATCAAGCGCTTCTCGAACGACGAGCTGCGCCAGAAATTCGTCGACGCGACCGTGCCCCAGGCCGCCTATCTCGGTCTGACCATGCCGGACCCCGAGTTGCAGCTCGACGAGGAAACCGGCTCCTACCGCTACGGCGCGATCGACTGGAGCGAGCTGAAGCGCGTCATCGCGGGCGACGGCCCCTGCAACCGCGAGCGCCTGGCCGCCCGCCGCAAGGCGCATCGCGAGGGCGAATGGGTCCGCGAGGCGGCCGCTGCTTATGTCGAGAAGCGCCGCACGCGGATAGCGCTTCTCGATCTAGCCGCCTAGCCGGGTTCGTTCGCGATCAGCGAATACACATGGATATTTCCATGAATGCGGTAGTAGTGGATCCTGTCGCGGCGATTCTCAGTGTAGTCACGAAATCCTTCTTGTAGTTCGTTCATCCGATTTGCAGTCACTCGATCGTAGTCGACGTTCAATAGCCTCATGAGTCTGTTTTCGTTGACGATAGCGAACTTTTCGTACGTTAGAGACTCGTAGACTGAGTCGATGGTCGCATGGGGCTGCATGAGAGTAACTCCGCTCTTAAGGGTCCGGATGAACCCTCAAGTCACACATAATAACAATTATTATTATTTGTAAGGCCTGATATGCCCACCCCCAACACACCCCTCTGGGAAATCTTCATCCGCTCCCGCAACGGCCTCGCCCACAAGCATGTCGGCTCGCTCCACGCTGCCGATGCGACCATGGCCCTGCAAGCGGCGCGCGACGTCTACACCCGCCGCGGCGAGGGGCTGTCGGTCTGGGTCGTGCCGTCCTCGGCCATCACGGCTTCGGACCCGGCCGACAAGGGCATGCTGTTCGAACCCGCGGAGTCGAAGATCTACCGGCACCCGACTTTCTACGAGGTGCCGGACGATGTGGGGCATATGTGATGTGTTGTCCGCCCATGCCGGCGCAAGCCGGGGATCCAGGGAAAGCTGGGCCCCGGCTTTCGCCGGGGTGAGCGGAGGATGACGTGACCGCCACGGACGTCATGACAAACCCGCTCGCCCTCTACACGCTCCGCCGCGCCGACGATGCGCTCGTCCTCGGCCATCGCCTGTCCGAATGGTGCGGGCATGGGCCGATGCTCGAGGAGGACATGGCTTTGGCCAATATCGGGCTCGACCTGATCGGGCAGGCGCGCTCGCTCTACCAATATGCGGCGGAGGTCGAGGGCGCGGGGCGCGACGAGGACCAGCTCGCCTATCTGCGGGACGCGCCAGCCTACCGGAACCTGCTCCTGGCGGAACTGCCGAACGGCGATTTCGCCCACACCATTTTGCGCCAATTCCTCCACGCGGCCTTCGCCGACCCGTTCTGGCGCGCCACCATGGCCTCGGCAGACGCGACCCTCTCGGCGATCGCGGCGAAATCCGAGAAGGAGAGCGCCTACCACCTGCGCCACACGGCCGAATGGGTGATCCGGCTCGGCGACGGCACCGCGGAGAGCCACGCCCGGGCGGCTGAGGCGCTGGAGACGCTCTGGCCGTATACGGGCGAGATGTTCGAGACCGACGCTGCCGAGCGCGCGCTGGTCGAGGCCGGCATCGCGGTCGATCCCGAGAGCCTGCGGGCCGGCTGGATGCAGACGGTGTCGGCCGTGCTCGCCGAGGCGACGCTGACGCTGCCGTCCGGAACCTGGATGCAGTCCGGGGGGCGCCACGGCCGGCATTCGGAGCATCTCGGCCATCTCCTGTCCGAGATGCAGTTCCTGCAGCGGAGCTATCCGGGAGCGACGTGGTGAGCGACGGCCCCGCCAGTGGTTCCTTCTGCACCACCCCCACCCCCGGCCCCTCCCCGCAAGGGAGAGGGGAGAACGTCGCGGCGCTCCTCACCCGTGCCCGCGCGGCGACGTCCGAGGTGGTGGATCCCGAGATCCCCGTTCTCTCGATCGAGGATCTCGGCATCCTGCGGAACGTCGCGATCGAGAACGGACGCGTCGTCGTCACCATCACGCCGACCTATTCCGGCTGTCCGGCCATGAACATGATCGCGGTCGAGATCGGGCTCGCGCTCGACCGGGCCGGCATTCAGGGTGCGGAGGTCCGGACCGTGCTGCATCCGGCCTGGACGACGGCCTGGATGACGGAGGCCGGACGGGACAAGCTTCTCGCCTACGGCATCGCGCCGCCGTCGCGCGAGGGTGGTCGGCGCGCGCTCTTCGGTGTGGAGAGCGTCATCTGCCCTCAATGCGGCTCGGCGGACACGGAGCGGCTCGCCGAGTTCGGCTCGACCTCCTGCAAGGCGCTCTGGCGCTGTCGCGCCTGCCGCGAGCCGTTCGATTACTTTCGATGCCATTAGCTTCCCGTCATTCCGGGGCCGCGAAGCGGAACCCGGAACCCACGGTTCGCACCGCGCTGCCCAGCCTTCCCAGGGTCACGGATATCCGTGGGTTCCGGGTTCTCGCCTGCGGCGAGCCTCGGAATGACGGTGGTCGGTCATGATCCCGCCCCGCTTCCACCGCCTCACCGTCTCGGACGTCCGGCGCGAGACGCCGGACGCCGTGTCGGTCGCTTTTGCGATCCCGCCGGACCTCGCCCCGGCCTACGCCTTCCAGCCTGGCCAGTACCTCACCCTCAGGAGCGAGATCGACGGCGAGGAGGTCCGGCGCTCGTACTCCATCTCGTCCGGACCGGAGGAGCGGGAACTCCGGATCGGCGTGAAGCGGGTCGAGAACGGCGCCTTTTCCACCTTCGCCAACGAGGCATTGTCCGTCGGGCACGCTATCGACGTGATGACGCCGACCGGCCGCTTCGGCGTCGGGCCCGAGCCGGGTTCGTCGCGCATCCATGTCGGCTTCGCGGCCGGGTCCGGGATCACGCCGATCCTGTCGATCATACGCGGTCTCCTCGCGGGCGAGCCGCAGAGCCGCGTCTTCCTCTTCTATGGCAACCGGTCGACGACCGAGATGCTGTTCCGCGAGGCGGTGGAGGAGCTGAAGGACCGCTATCTCGACCGCCTGTCCGTGTTCCACGTCCTCTCCCAGGAGGAGCAGGACGTGCCGGTGCTGAACGGGCGGCTCGACCGCGACAAGGCCCGGCTGCTGCTGACCCACATCGTCCCGGCAGCGGCGATCGATCACCTCTTCATCTGCGGGCCGCTCGGCATGAGCGAGGATGTCGAGGCTGTCGCGCGCGAACTCGGCGTCCCGACCGATCGCATCCACCACGAGCGCTTCGTCTCGGAATTCGGCGGCAAGCCTCGGCCGAGACGGATCGAACTACCCCGCAGCGAGGAGAGACCGTCCCGCGTCGCGGCGCTGATCGCCGACGGCAAGCGCCGCGAGGTGCCGATCCGGGAGGGCGAGGCGATCCTCGACGCCGCGCTCCGGGCCGGGATGGACCTGCCTTATGCCTGCCGCGGCGGGATGTGCTCCACCTGTCGCGCCAAGGTGGTCGAGGGCGAGGTCCGGATGGACCTGAACTACTCGCTCGAGCCTTGGGAGCTCGAGGCCGGGTTCGTGCTGACCTGCCAGGCGCACCCGATAACGGATCGGGTGGTCGTGGACTTCGACGCGATGTAGCTGAGACGAAAGATCCGCTCGTCCCGGCGAAAGCCGGGATCCAGGCCGCCTGGGCCCCGGCCTGCGCCGGGGCGAGCGGAGGGCGAGGGAGCGAACGACGCGCGATGAATCAACTCGATCCCGCGGAGCGGATGAGCCGCGACGAACTCGCGTCGCTTCAGACCGAGCGCCTCGCGAAGACGCTGCACCGCGCCTACGACAACGTCCCGCATTACCGCGCCGCCTTCGACGCGGCGGGTGTCGCGCCCGGCGACTTCCACCACCTCTCCGACCTCGCCAGGTTTCCGTGCCTCGCCAAGGCCGACCTGCGCCAGACCTACCCGTTCGGCATGCTGGCCGTGCCGCGCGAACGCTGCGTGCGCATCCACGCTTCTTCCGGCACGACCGGCAAGCCGATCGTCGCGGCCTATACCCAGGCCGATCTCGACATGTGGGCCGAGGTGATGGCCCGCTCGCTCCGAGCGGCGGGCGCGAAGCCCGGCCAGATGCTCCACAACGCCTACGGCTACGGGCTCTTCACGGGCGGGCTCGGCGTCCATGCCGGGGCCGAGCGGCTCGGCCTCACGGTCGTGCCGATCTCGGGCGGGATGACGGAGCGGCAGGTGCAGCTCATCACCGATTTCCGCCCCGAGCTGATCACGGTCACGCCGTCCTACATGCTGGCGATCCTCGACGAGTTCAGGCGCCTCGGGATCGACCCGCGCGAGAGTTCGCTCGAAATCGGCATCTTCGGGGCCGAGCCCTGGACCAACGCCATGCGGGCCGAGATCGAAAGCGCCTTCGGCATGGATGCCGTCGACATCTATGGGCTGACCGAGGTGATCGGGCCCGGCGTGTCGATGGAATGCCGCGAGACGAAGGACGGCCTCCACGTCTGGGAGGACCATTTCTATCCGGAGATCATCGATCCGACGACGGGAGCGGTGCTGCCGGACGGCGAACTCGGCGAGCTCGTCTTCACGTCGCTGACCAAGGAGGCCTTCCCGGTCATCCGCTACCGCACGCGCGACCTGACCCGCCTCAGGCCCGGCACCGCGCGGCCCTCGATGCGCCGGATGGACAAGGTCACCGGCCGCTCCGACGACATGATCATCCTGCGCGGCGTCAACGTGTTCCCGAGCCAGATCGAGGAGGCTTTGCTGGGCTGTCGCTGGTGCGGCGGCCACTTCCTGATCGAGCTGACCCGCGAAGGGCGTCTCGACGCGATGACGATCCTGGCGGAGGCCCGGCCGGACAGTTGGGACGGGCAGGGGTTGGACGCCGAAGGCGAGAGGCTTGCCACGCTGATCAAGGGCACCATCGGCATCACGGCCCGGGTCAAGGTCCGGGCTCCGGGCTCGCTGGAGCGCTCGGCCGGCAAGGCAAAACGGGTGGTTGATCGCCGTCCGGGCGCCTGAGACGGCAGGCCACGATCAGGGCCAGAACGGCGGCCGCGCATACTCCCCATCGGTATGTCTCGAATCGGACATTGCATCGTCGGTGGAACTCCCCGCGGCGCCGGTCTTGTCATGCCAGGGGTCACGTCGACCCTGAAGGACTGCCTATGTTCATGCGCATCGACAAGCTCCAGGCTGAATTGCCGGAGCCCAAAGCCCCCAACCCGAATGCGGCCGCGGCCCTGCAGGAATTGCTGGGCGGCAAGTACGGCGAGATGTCCACGCTTGGGAACTACATGTTCCAGAGCTTCAATTTCCGCAACAAGACGAAGTTGCGGCCCTTCTATGGGCTCGTCTCGACCATCTTCCAGGAGGAGCTCGGCCACGTCGAGCTCGTCTCGAACGGCATCGCGATGCTGAACAACGGTCCGGGCGACCCGACGTCGGGCGCCGACATCTCGGACGCACCCTTCGAAGCCATGCAGGATGTCCGATCGGCCGCGAGCTTCTTCTCCGCCGGAGGCGGCGCCCTGCCGGTGAACTCCAACAGCATGTCGTGGAACGTCGACATGGTGACGACCACCGGCAACCTGATCATGGATCTCCTGCACAACTTCCACCTCGAATGCGGCGCCCGCATCCATAAGCTGCGCGTCTACGAGACCATGACGGAGCCGACCGGCCGCGAGGTTTGCGGCTATCTCCTGGTGCGCGGCGCCGTCCACGCGCACGCCTATGCACTCGCGCTCAAGAAGCTGACTGGCGTCGAAATCGAGAAGATGCTGCCGACCCCCAACATCCCGACGGGCAACATTCCGGAATGCCAGAAGTATCTCCAGGAAGGCAGCCACCGTCGTCTGTACCGCTTCGGCTCGCCGGACTACGCCGAGGCCGCGGGGGTATGGTCGAGCGACGAGAAGGCTCTGCCGGGTGATCCGCCGGGCAATCTGGAGGTGGTCGACGGTGCGCCGAACGGCGGGCAGATGGCCGAGCTTCTCGGCAACTACCCCGCCTTCGCGCCCGATTACGCGCCCGAGGAGATGTTCGAGATCGCGAGCAAGCTCTACAAGAAGAGCCGCTGATCGATCGCTCCCCCACCGCTCACCCCGGCGAAAGCCGGGGCCCAGCAAGTCTTGCCTGAATGCCGGCTTTCGCCGGCATGAACGGATGATCCCTTGGGGGACGCGTGGTCAGACCCAACGTCCCCCTACGGTCCGCGAATGGCCGCGAAATTCGGCGACCGTCTCGTCGCCGACAGAAACGTTGATATCATAGATGCCTGAGCGGCCCTCGCGAGCGACTTCGTGCGCGGAGGCTACGAGCTGGTCGCCCAGACGGCCGGGCCGGAGATAGGTGATCGTGCAATGCTGCGCGACCGCCTTGTCCCCGTGCGAGTTGCAGGCGAAGGCGAAGGCCGAATCCGCCAGCGCGAAGATGAAGCCGCCATGGGCGGTACCGTGGCCGTTGGTCATGGCCTCGGTCACCTCCATGCTGAGGAGAGCGTAGCCCGATCCGACATCGATCAGCTTGATGCCGAGTCCGATGCTGGCCCGGTCCTCGGCCCACATCGCGTCGGCCGATGCTCGCGCGATCGCGTCGAGGTCGAGGTCGAGGTCGGGGCCGTCGTCGTCGGGAGCGTCGCTCATGCCCCGCGCCCCGTGAACCGGGCTGGTCGCTTCTCCAGGAAGGCCTGCACGCCCTCCCTGAAATCCGGCATGGCGCCGGCCTGTTTCTGAAGGTCGCGTTCGAGGTCGAGCTGCTGGTCGAGATTGTTCGTGGCGGAGGCGTCGATAGCCTGCTTGATGAGCGCAAGCGCCGCCGTCGGCTGGGTCGCAAGGTGAAGCACGAGCTGCTCCGCCTCGGGCCGCAGCGCCTCGTCCTCGACCATCTTCCAGATCATGCCCCAGTCGGCAGCCTGTTCGGCCGTCACGGCTTCTCCCGTTAGCGCCAGCGCCCGGGCTCGGGCTTCGCCGACGAGGCGCGGCAGAAAGTAGGTGCCGCCGGAATCCGGCACGAGCGCAATCTTGGCGAAGGCCTGGATGAATTTTGCCGAGCGGGCGGCGAGCACGATGTCGCAGCTGAGCGCGATATTCGCGCCCGCGCCGGCCGCGACGCCGTTCACGGCGCAGACGACCGGTTTCCGGAGCGCCCGGATGCGGCGGATCAGCGGATTGTAGAAAAGCTCGAGCGTGTCGCCGAGCTTCGTGTCGCGCCCGACCGCCTCCAAGTCCTGACCGGCCGAAAAACCCCGGCCGGCGCCGGTGAGGAGCACGGCCCGGCAGCCATCGTCGGCTTCGATCGCGTCGAGCGCTCGCGCGAGCGCCCCGTGCATCTCGGCGTTGAAGGCATTCAGCCGCTCCGGTCGGTTCAGCGTCACGAGGCTCCAGCCGTCACGTCGTTGGACGAGGATCGGGTCCAAGCGCGTCTCCTCCGCGAGGGCTCGCCCGTGCGGCCTCGGCCGGGTGTGTAGCGCCGCGCCCGCCTGGCGGAAAGGCCGGGCTGGTGGCGAGCCTTGCCCGGGGCTGACCGCTCCGCCATTCCGCGCTAGGGCTGCCGCATGACCTTCCTCCCGGCGACCCGCACCTTCCAGGTGATGCAGCTCAGCTCGACCCGTCGCCGCATGATCGCGGCCTGCTGATGGCCATTCCACCCCTCCTCACGCTTCAGGGCGTCGCCCTCACCTTCGGCGGAACGCCGCTCCTCGAAAGCGCCGACCTGTCGGTCGGGGCGGGCGAGCGCGTCTGCCTCGTGGGCCGCAACGGATCCGGCAAGTCGACCCTGCTCCGGATCGCCGCCGGCCTCGCCGAGAGCGATCGGGGCGAGCGCTTCGCCCAGCCCGGCGCCACCATCCGCTACCTGCCGCAGGAACCGGATATGGGCGGCCACGATACGGTCCTGTCCTATGTCGAGGCCGGGCTCGGCCCCTCCGACGATCCCTACCGGGCCCATTACCTCCTGTCGGAACTCGGCCTCTCCGGCGAGGAGCGGCCGGGCGACCTCTCCGGCGGCGAGGCGCGTCGTGCCGCGATCGCCCGCACGCTCGCGCCCGAGCCGGACATCCTGCTGCTCGACGAGCCCACGAACCATCTCGACCTCGCCACCATCGAATGGCTCGAAGCCGAGCTGAAGAGCCGGCGCTCGGCCCAGGTCCTGATCAGCCACGACCGCCGTTTCCTGCAGAACCTGTCCCGCGCCACCGTCTGGCTCGACCGCGGCCGCACGCGCCGGATCGAGCGCGGCTTCGGCGAGTTCGAGGCCTGGCGGGACACGATCTACGCCGAGGAGGAGGCCGAGCGGCACAAGCTCGACCGAAAGATCGTCGCCGAGGAGCATTGGGTCCGCTACGGCGTGACCGGCCGCCGCAAGCGCAACGTGCGCCGGATGGAGGAACTCCGGACGCTCCGGACCGAGCGCCGGACGGCGCGGCGCGCGACGGGCTCGGCCACGCTCGCGGCGGCCGAGGCGGAGGCCTCCGGCACCCTCGTGATCGAGGCGAAGGCGGTCACGAAGAGCTTCGGCGAACGGCCGATCATCGACGGGTTCTCCATCCGGGTTCATCGCGGCGACCGGGTCGGGATCATCGGGCCGAACGGGGCCGGCAAGACCACGCTGATCAAGATCCTCACGGGCGAGCTGCCGCCGGATTCCGGGGCGATCCGGCTCGGCAGCGGGCTCGAGGCCGTGGCGCTCGATCAGCGCCGCGACAGCCTCGACCCGAACGCGACGTTGATGGAGGCGCTGACGGGCGGGCGCGGCGACACCGTCACGGTCGGCGGGCAGTCGAAACACGTGATGGGCTACCTCAAGGACTTCCTGTTCTCGCCCGAACAGGCCCGCACGCCGCTTCGCGTCCTCTCGGGCGGCGAGCGCGGCCGCGTGATGCTGGCGCGCGCGCTCGCCAAGCCGTCGAACCTCCTCGTCCTGGACGAGCCGACGAACGACCTCGATCTCGAGACGCTCGACGTGTTGGAGGAGATGCTGGCCGATTATTCCGGCACGATCCTCATCATCAGCCACGACCGCGATTTCCTGGACCGGGTCGCGACCTCGGTCATCGCGCCCGAGGGCCGGGGCAGCTGGGCGGAATATGCGGGCGGCTATACCGACATGCTGGCGCAGCGTGGCTCCGATCTCGCGCGGAGCGCCCTTGTCGCGCCGAAGTCGGAGGCGGCATCGAATGCCCGACCGGTCGCGGAGTCGTCCGCCCAGGCCGACGGTTCAGGCACGGCCGCCCGGCGGCGGTTGAGCTTCCACCAGTTGCATGCGCTGAAGACGCTGCCCTCGCGGATCCAGACTCTCTCGGCCGACATCGCGAAGCTTCAGGCCCGGCTTGCCGATCCGATCCTTTTCACGCGCGATCCAGCCGCCTTTCAGGCCGCCTCGGCATCGCTCGCCGGACGGGCCAGCGAATTGGAGGCGGCGGAAACCGAGTGGCTGGAACTGGAGATCCTGCGCGAGGAGATCGGGGCGTGACCGTACGGCCTCGACCTTGCGGTCACTCCCGGCTCGTGATGATGATCCGCGCTGCCTTCCAGCAGGCGAGAATCGAATGCAGGGAGCCCCGATCATGTACAAGGCCGTGACGCGGGGCATCCGGGTGACCGTGGAGCCGCGCTTCGTCGAGGAGGAATCGCAGCCCGACAAGGGCAAGTTCTTCTTCGCCTACACGGTCGAGATCACCAACATGACGACCGACCGCGTGCAGCTCCGCTCGCGCCACTGGCGCATCGTCGACGGGCGCGGCGCGGTGCAGGAGGTGAAGGGTGCGGGCGTGGTCGGCAAGCAGCCGGTGCTCGGCCCGGGCGAAAGCTTCACCTATACGAGCGGCTGCCCGCTCACGACGCCGGACGGCACGATGGCGGGCGACTACACCATGACGCTCGAGAACGGCGAGGCCTTTCGGGCCGAGATTCCGGCCTTCTCGCTCGACAGTCCCTTCGTGAAGCGGGTCGTGCATTGAGGATCCGCGCCGGATGACCGACCCGTCCGGGCTCGCGCTGCTCGAGCGTCTCGTCGGCTTCGACACCGAGAGCACCCGCTCGAATCTCGACCTCGTCTCCTCGGTCGCCGCCTATCTCGACGAGATCGGCGTGCCGTTCCTGCAGGTATCGAATCGCGACGGCACCAAGGCCGCCCTTTTTGCGACCGTCGGACCGTCGGATCGCGGCGGCGTGGTCCTCTCCGGCCACACCGATTGCGTGCCGGTCACGGGCCAGAGCTGGACGGCGGACCCGTTCCGGCTCCGGGTCGCGGAGGGCCGCGCCATCGGGCGGGGCACCGTCGACATGAAGGGGTTCGACGCGCTCGCTCTCGCGGCGCTCGCGAAGGGTAAAGCCGCGTCGCTGAAGACGCCGATCCACGTCCTCCTGTCCTACGACGAGGAGATCAACTGCCTGGGTTCGACGGACGTGATCCGGCGCTTCGGCCACGACCTGCCGATGCCGGTCGCGGCGATCGTCGGTGAACCGACCAGCCTCGCGGTCGTGGACGCCCACAAGAGCGTCGGTACCTTCATGACGCGGATTCACGGGACCGAGGCGCATTCCTCGATGCCGCAGATCGGCGGCTCGGCCGTGATGGCCGGCGGCGATCTCGTCGCCGAATTGAATCGCCTGGCCGACGAGATGGAGGGGCGGGGCGACCCGTCCGGACGGTTCCGTCCGCCCTACACGACGATCCATGTCGGCATCGTCACGGGCGGCACGGCCCGCAACATCCTGGCGAAGGACTGCCTGATCTCCTGGGAGTTTCGCGGGCTGCCCGATCTTGATCCGAACGAGATCCCGGACCGTTTCGCGATTGCGGTCGAGCGGGTGCTGCGCGAGCGGCTGAACCGGCACGGCGATTTCGGCCGCATCGAGACCGAGTGGGAAATCCTGGTGCCGGGCCTGAAACCCGATCCCGGCTCCCGGGCGGAGCGCCTGGCTTTCGACCTCACCGGCCGGACCACCACCGGGACCGCGCCCTTCGGCACGGAGGCCGGCCATTTCCAGGCGGCCGGGATCCCGACCGTCGTCTGCGGGCCGGGCTCGATCGATCAGGCGCATCAGCCGGACGAGTATATCACCCTCGACGCCTTTGCCGAAGGCGGCGTCTTCCTGGACCGCCTCATCGCCCGCTGCGCGGCGGAATAGCGCCTCGCTCAGCCCTGCCAGTGGACCGAGCGGGCATGCGGATCGGCGAAGGCGAGGAGCGCGTCGTCACCATCCGGCCAGAGCCTGAGCCGGAGCGTGGTGCGGCCACCGTGATCGGAATCGGTCTCGTAGCGCAGCCAGGCGAGTGGGCTGGCCGAGGTCGCGGCCTCTCCAGCCTCCTCGATCAGGGCTGAGATGCCCCGCTGGGTCGCGGCCGGGAAATACTGGAAGGCGACCGAATGCGCGACCACACGGGCGAGGCCGGGCGTCGGCTGGCTCGCCAACTGCCATTCGAGCCAATCCCCCGCATCGCCCCGGTCGAGCGTCGGGGGTTCGGCGACCGCGATCGCCAGCGCCGCCTCGAGCCGGGCGAGCCGCTCGCTCTGGTCGGGCCAGACATAGGCCGCCATCCGCTCCCGGTCCGATGCCGTGGTGACGTCGAGCGGGTTGAGGTCGACCCCGCGCCGGCGCGCGATGACGGGCGTCGCGGCCGGCAGGTCCGGTCCCGTCCAGGCCGGCTCCAGCCGGACGGCCGAGTCGCACGGGCCGACCAAACGGGAGCCGAGCCGGCAGGCGTAGCGGTCCGCGAGCAGGTTCAGCCCGGCGCTCGCGCCGAGTTCGAACAGGGAGAGAGGTAGCCCGGTCCGGGACGCGACGACGACGTAGCCCGACATCAGAACGGCGGAGCGGGCGACCTCGTTCGTCTGCGGCGGGAGGTCGAGCCAGCCCTCGACTTCGTCTCCGGCTTCGGCCAGCGCCGCAGACACGGTCTGCCAGAGCATATTCGGCTCTGGCAGGGCTCCAGGTGGATAGAACGCCGCGAGGTCGGGCAGGCGGCCGCGGCGAACGAGGGCGTGGAGTCCGCCGGCAATGCGGAGCGGCACCGAGTCGTGCAGCGCGTCCGGCTCGCCCGGCCAATCGAGCATGCGTCGACCGAGCGCCGTCGACCGGTCGAGCCGCTCCGCAAAGACGTCGCATAAGCGCGCCGTGAACGGCGACCCCAACTTCTCGCACCAGCCCTTCTGAGCCCGGAACGCGGTTCGGACAGCGGCTTCCCGTGTCCTCATGGTCGGGCCTGGCCTGCCGCCGATCGTGCGGCCCCGGGCTTTCCCTGGATCCGCGCCGTCCCGAGGCGGGGGCGAAACCGCATCGCGGGCGCCTCGATCAGCACATGCAGGAGCCACGCCGCTGCGAGCGCGACCGGAACCGTCAAGAGGACATAGGCGACGATCCGGCCGGCCGCGTTCCCGATGCCTGTCACGAGTCCGAGATGCTGGGCCGCAAGAAGGGTCGTGCCATGCGTCAGGTAGAACGGGTAGCTGACGGCCCCCAGGAACTGGACCTGCGGAGCCTTTAGAG
The DNA here is from genome assembly GCF_964242715.1 of uncultured Enterovirga sp. Lineage (NCBI taxonomy): Bacteria > Pseudomonadati > Pseudomonadota > Alphaproteobacteria > Hyphomicrobiales > Methylobacteriaceae > Enterovirga > uncultured Enterovirga sp. The sequence goes on along the minus strand of NZ_CAXTAZ010000003.1, from coordinate 149,344 downwards.
CAGCCAGCGGTCGGACCAGGGTGCAGGCGATAACCGCTGCCGCGGCCGCCATCTCAACATAGCGCGCCCGGACGGAATGGGAGAAGAGGAGGCTCGCCAGGGCGAGCCCGGAGACGCTCGCGCCCAGGAGCGCGCGCGACGTCCACCACCGCGCCGGACTCGCGCTCACGAGCGCTCCGAGGAGAAAGGCTGGAAGGAAGAGCGCGGAGGAGAAGGCGCGCAGCGGGTAGGAGAGGGCGAGCGCCACAAGGACGGAGCCGACGAGCCCGGCACGCGACTCGCCCACCATGATCCGGACCAGGAAAATCGGGAAGCTGCCGACCACCTCGACCTGAAGGGTCCAGAGAACGCCGTTGAGATCATTCGTCAGGAGCAGCATCGTGCGGGCGAGGTCGAAGGCGGACGCGTTCACCACGAAGCCGATCGGGATCGCGCTGACGATCGCGACCGGCATGAGCCTGTAAGCTCTGCGCAGGGTATAGTCCGGCAGATCGGCCAGGGTCGTCGTGCCGTGTCGGGCGAAGGCGCTCCACAGGACGTAGCCGCTGAGCACGAAGAAGAGCGTCACGGCCGCATCGCCAGGAGAAACGACGTAGAACAAGCGACCGGCGAGGCTCGCGACTGGAAGATCGTGAAAGTCGCGAAGACGCGCGGCCCAGACGTCCGTTCCGGTAACGGCGAGGTTGCAATGCGCGATCGCGACCGCGAGAGCAGCGAGACCGCGCAGGCCGTCGAGGGCGTGTTGCCGACCGAGCGCCGGGCCGATCCGTGCATCCGGAGCAAGTCCGCGCCCAGCATCGTCCTCAGGTCGGCCCAAGCGCGTTAGCCCGCGTCCGAGGCGGCGACCTCGGCCTCCACCTCGGAGGGTTCGAGGTCGTAGAGTCGCGAGCAGAATTCGCAGGTGACACCGATGCGGCCGTCCTCGCCGATCATGTCGCGCCGGTCTTCCGGCGAGAAGGTCCGCATCATGGTGATGATGCGCTCCCGCGAGCAGCGGCAGACCTCCCGCAACGATTGCGGCTCGAAGACCCGCACGCCGCGCTCGTGGAAGAGCCGGTAGAGGAGGCGTTCGCTCGACACCTGCGGATCGACGAGTTCGTGATCCTCGACGGTGTCGACGAGCGCCTTTGCCTCGAGCCAGGCATCGTCCTCGCCGGGTTCGGGCGAGGCGGCATGGTCCTCCGGCACGTCGCCCGGCGGCAGGTCGGCGGCGCGGGCGCGTTCGGGCGAAGAGGGTAGGAACTGGATCAGGAGGCCGCCGGCCCGAAACCGCCGCCGCCCTTCCGCAAATTCCTCCGCGACCGCGAGCCTGACCCGGGTCGGGATCTGCTCGGATTGCCGAAAATACTGATGCGCGGCGGCGTCGAACCCGCCCCCCTCCAGTGCGACGACGCCCTGGTAGCGGCTTGCATCGGTTCCCTGGTCGATCGTCATGGCCAGGATGCCGCTGCCGAGGAGATCGCCGGTCGCGGGCCGCGCCCCTTCCGCCTCGACCCGTGCGGCGTCGAACCGGGCATAGGCGCGCAGCCGGTCCGGGGCGTCGAAATCGACGACCACCATGTCGACGGGGCCGTCGGTCTTGGTCTGGAGCTGGAAGCGGCCCTCGAATTTCAGCGAGGAGCCGAGGAGTGCCGTCAGCACTGCCGCCTCGCCGACGACGCGCGCGACGGCGTCCGGATAATGGTGGCGAGCCAGCATCGTATCGAGCGCGTCGCCGAGCCGAACCGCGCGGCCGCGTATGTCGAGCGGCTCCACGGAGAAGGGAAGGACCACGTCGTCGGCTCCCTCGAGCCGGTCCGGATTCATGCCGCGCGTGCTCCGGAGCCTTCCTCGGCCGCGCCGAAGCACCACGCCAGGATGCCCTTCTGGGCGTGGAGGCGGTTCTCGGCCTCGTCGAACACGACCGAACGCGGGCCGTCGATCACCTCGTCGGTGACCTCCTCGCCGCGGTGAGCCGGCAGGCAATGCATGAAGATCGGGTCGCGCCGCGACGCCGCCATCAGGCGTCCGTTGACCTGGTAGGGGGCGAGCAGGTTGTGCCGGTTCGTCTTGTCCTCGTCGCCCATCGAGACCCAGCAGTCGGTCACGACGGCGTCCGCCTCGGCCACGGCCTCGAACGGGTCGGCCTGCACGTGGATCGCGCCGCCCTGCACGGCCCGGGACAGGATCTCCGATTCGGCCACGAGCTCAGCCGGCGCAGCCACGTTCAGGCGGAAATCGAGGAGCGAGGCGGCCTGAACCCAGGAGGTCAGGACGTTGTTCACGTCGCCCGTCCAGGCGACGGTCCGGCCCCGGATCGGCCCGCGATGCTCCTCGAAGGTAAGGACGTCGGCCATGATCTGGCACGGATGCGAGGTCTTGGTGAGCCCGTTGATGACCGGCACGGTGGCATGGGCCGCGAGCTCGGTCAGCGTCTCGTGGTCGAGGATGCGGATCATGATCGCGTCGACGTAGCGCGACAGGACGCGCGCGGTGTCCGCGATGGTCTCGCCGCGGCCGAGCTGCATCTCGTGCCCGGTCAGGATGATGGTCTCGCCGCCGAGTTCCCGCATCGCGACGTCGAAGGAGACGCGCGTCCGGGTCGACGGCTTGTCGAAGATCATAGCGAGCGTCTTGCCGGCGAGCGGGCGTTCCGTCGGCACCTCCCCGCGGCGGCGCCGAGCCTTCAGGCCGGCGCTGAGGTCGAGGACGTGGCGGAGATCGGACCCGGAGAAATCGGCAAGGTCGAGGAAATGCCGCGGCCCGCTCATGCCGCGGCCCCTTGTGCCGGCGGCCGCATCGCGTCCTCGAGCGCCGTGCAGGCCCGGTCGAGGCGCTCGGCCGCTTCCAGCACGTCCGCATCCGTGAGGGTGAGCGGCGGCAGGAGGCGGACGACGTTGTCGCCGGCCGCGATCACGAGCAGCTCCTCGGCCTGCGCCGCCTTCACGAACTCCGTGTTCGGAACATGGAGCCTGAGGCCGATCATCAGGCCCTCGCCCCGCATCTCCGCGATCACGGCCGGGTGGCGGTCCTTCAGCGAGGCGAGCCGCTGCTTGAGGAGGAGCGCCATCTGCTGGACATGGTCCAGGAACCCATCCGCCAGCACGATGTCGAGCACGGCGTTGCCGACCGCCATGGCGAGCGGATTGCCGCCGAAGGTCGTCCCATGCGTGCCGGCCGTCATCCCGGAAGCCGCCTCGGCGGTCGCGAGACAGGCACCCATCGGGAAGCCGCCGCCGATGCCCTTGGCGACGGCCATGATGTCCGGCTCGATCCCGGCCCATTCATGGGCGAAGAGCTTGCCGGTGCGTCCGACGCCGGTCTGGACCTCGTCGAGGACGAGCAGCATGCCGCGCTCGTCGCAGAGCCGGCGCAGCGCGCGCAGCCGCTCCGGCGGGACCGGCCGGATGCCGCCTTCGCCCTGCAGCGGCTCGATCAGGATCGCGGCCGTGGCCGGACCGATCGCGGCCTTCAGCGCCGCATCGTCACCGAACGGCACCTGGTCGAAACCCTCGACCTTGGGACCGAAGCCGTCGATATACTTCTTCTGTCCGCCGGCCGCGATGGTCGCGAGCGTGCGGCCGTGGAAGGCGCCTTCGAAGGTGATGATCCGGAACCGGTCCGGATCGCCCTTCGCGGCATGATATTTCCGGGCCATCTTAATCGAGGCTTCCAGCGCCTCGGCGCCGGAATTGGTGAAAAACACGACATCCGCGAAGGTGGCGTCCGCCAAGCGCTTCGCAAGGCGCTCGCCGGCCGGGTTCTGGTAGAGGTTCGAGATATGCCAGATCTTGGCCGCCTGCTCCTGCAGGGCCTTGACCAGATGCGGGTGGCTATGGCCGAGCGCGTTCACGGCGATACCGGCCCCGAAATCGAGGAAACGTCGTCCGTCGTCCGTGACGAGCCAGGCGCCCTCTCCGCTCTCGAAGGTGAGGGGCGCGCGCGCATAGACCGGCAGAATCGACGAGGTCACGGCATGATCCTCCGTGGCAGGCCGCAACCGGCCCGAAAACGAAAGCGCCGCCTCGGAGGCGGCACCGCCCTGGAATCTATTGCGCGAGACCGCGTTGTCAATGAAGACCGCATCGAGCAAGGGCGAAGCCTGCTGCCGGATCACCAGGTCGGCGGACATGGCAGAGCCGGGCAGGGCGTCCGGTGATCGCTCGGCGGACAGGACGGACGGATCGATGCGGTCGCGCAATGCAGGTCTCGGCGCCATGGTGACAGCGCCCGCACGAGGCGAGATGCCGGGAGTTCCATCGTGACGGAGGCGTCCGCCAGCTCCGCGAAACCTCTAGCCGGAATCCGGGTGCTCGAACTCGCCCGCATCCTGGCCGGGCCCTGGTGCGGACAATGCCTCGCCGATCTCGGCGCTGACGTCGTCAAGGTCGAGCGGCCCGGGGCGGGTGACGATACCCGCAGCTGGGGACCGCCCTTTGTTGAGGCCGCGGACGGCGGCGAATTGTCGGCCGGCTATTACCATGCCGCGAACCGGGGCAAGCGCTCGGTCGAGGTCGAGCTCGACACGCCGGACGGGCAGACGATTCTACGCCGGCTCGCTTCCCGGGCCGACATTCTGATCGAGAATTTCAAGGTCGGTGGCCTGCGGAAATACGGGCTCGACTATGCGAGTCTCTCCGCCGAAAACCCGCGCCTGATCTATTGCTCGGTGACCGGGTTCGGCCAGACCGGGCCCTACGCCCATCGGGGCGGCTACGATTTCATGATCCAGGGCATGTCCGGGATCATGTCCCTCACCGGCGAACCCGAGGGCGAGCCGCTGAAGACGGCGGTCGCCTTCGCCGACGTCTTCACCGGCATGTATGCGACGAGCGCCGTCCTGGCCGCGCTCCAGGGGCGCGAGCGGACCGGCCGGGGCTGCCACATCGACATGGCGCTGCTCGACACGCAGATCGCCGTGATGGGCAACCAGGCGATGGTGCATCTCCTGACCGGCCGGCCGCCGCCCCGGACCGGCAACGCCCATACCTCGATCGTGCCCTACCAGGTCTTTCCGGTCGCCGACGGCCACATCATCGTCGCATGCGGCAATGACGGACAGTTCCGGCGCCTGTGCTTCGTGCTGGGCACGGGCTGGGCGGAGGATCCGCGCTACGCCACCAACCCGGCCCGCGTCGCGGCCCGCGAGACGCTGGTCCCGCTGATCGCGGCCGAGACCGCGAAATGGGCCAAGGAGGACATCCTGGCCGCTTTCGAGCGCGAGACGATGCCGGCCGGCCCGATCAACACGCTGGACGAAGTGTTCGACGACCCGCAGGTGCTCCACCGCCGCATGGTCTCGGACCTGCCCGAACCGAATGCGGAGGGGGGCGCGGTGCCGACCCTTCGCGGCCCGATCGTGATCGACGGGGAACCGGTGGTCGCCACGACCGCCGCGCCCCGCCTCGGCCAGCACACGACAGAGGTTCTGGACGACCCGGATTGGGGCGGTCGGGATTCGGGCGCCGTGCCTTAGCCGCCAACCGCGGCCGAACAACCCTTGCAGCGTTGCCTGATCGCCGAGGCCGCGCTGAGGTGGCCTGCCTAGTGCGATCGCCTCCATGCAGAGACGCGAACCCGCTCGCGGCTGCTCGAATCTTTGCTTGTGTACTGCGCAATGGCCAAGCTTAGACAGCGGAAAACAAGACTAGATTCATTACGGAATTGTAATGAGAGGCGTTCAGATTGCGTTCAACCTGGTAATTCCAATTAGCATCCCGCGTTGCCTGAGAAATACATTTTTAGAATCAGGCTCGTTCATGAGAGATCTCACCGTTGCTGAATCGCCAGCTTGGGAGTCTCTACGGGAGTAAGACGATGACACGACTCAAATTTGTCTTGATCGCATCGGCACTGACGTTGGCTCCGGCCATCTCGCAGGCCCAGAGCGGCGCAGCGACCGGTGCTGCGACGGGCGCCGTTGGTGGTGCCGTGGTCGGCGGACCTGTCGGCGCCGTGGTCGGTGCCGGCGTGGGCGCCGTCGTCGGCGGCTTCTCGGATGCCGAACGCCCTCGCTTTCGGGAATACGTCACCCGTGAGAAGCGGCCGTCCTACACCTATCGGGAGACCGTGCGGGTCGGCGGCGAGCTGCCTGCGTCGGGCGTGACCTATTATGAGGTTCCCTCCGAATACGGTGTGAAGACCTACCGCTACACCGTGGTCAACGACCGCGTCGTGCTGGTCGATCCGACCACCCGCCGCATCGTCCAGATCGTCGAGTAACAGGCGACCGGTCAGCCGTGCCTCGGCACGGCTGACCTCCTGCCGTCATCGGCCGATCCTGCCCTCGTCGAAGAGCAGGACAAACAACACGAACAACCCAAGGAGATGATGTCATGAACAAGCCATGGATGAAGATGCCGGCGGCCGCGCTGGCCCTGCTGCTCGGCAGCACGGCGCTGCTGCACGCGCAGGCCCCGGCCGGGGCCGACACCAAGTCGGGCGCAGCTCCCGCCGCGGCGTCCCCGGGCGTCGCCACCGGCAAGGTCGGGGCTGAAGGCGCCGGCGGCGGCGGCGGTGCCACACGCGCCGGCGGCGGCGATAAATCCGGCGCGGGCGCGATGTCCGGCGAACGTCGCGGGGCCGCGGGTGGAGCGGGTGCCGCCACTTCACCGACCGGTGATGCCGGCATGAGGCGCGGTGGCGGCGGCGGGAGCGAGCCGACGGTTCGCGCCGAGTCCGACCGTGGGGGCGCCCGCATGGATCGGCGCGGATCGATGGACCGGCCCAGTGCCGTCCGGACACGCGTCGACGTCCGGAGCGGGGCCTATGCCGGGCCGCGCCGCTCGGTGACGCGGGTCGTGGTTCGGGACCGGCCGCGTTTCGGGCGCCGCATCGTGATGCGGGGCCCCGCCTGCACCGTGCGCATCGTGAGGACGCGGACGGCCTTCGGTGTCCGGGTCCGCAAGATCCGGGTCTGCCGTCGCTGAAGGAGCGAACGGCCGGACAGCAAGACGCGAGGCGCGCCGAAAGCGCGTCTCGTCCTGGGGGGGATGCTAGTCGGTGAGCGGGCGCGCCTCTTCCGGCAGCATGATCGGGATGCCGTCCCGGATGGGATAGGCGAGCCGGGCGCTGCGGCTGACGAGTTCCTGGGCCGCCGCGTCGTAATCGAGCCGGCCCTTGGTCAGCGGGCAGACCAGGATTTCGAGCAGTTTAGGATCGATCCGGGGCGCGCCGGCGCTCTCGGACGCGAGCGGCTCCATGGGGGATGTGTCGGTCATGGGAGCCCGCCTTATTGCAGGGTGGTCTGGGAGCCGGCATCCGTCTTGGCCAGCTCCATCTCGGTGATCGCGATCAACGTCTGGGCGCGAGTCCGGAGGTCGGGCGCCTCGAGCAGCGCCTGTTTCTCGCGAGCCCCGAACGGCGCCATCATCGAGAGCGCGTTCACGAGCGCCTCATTGGGCGCCTTCTCGATCCCGGCCCAGTCGATCTTCAGGTTCGTGGCCTCGGTGAACTTGAGCAAGACCGAGAGCACCGCGGCGCGGTCGACCTCGTTCTCGCCGAGACGCGGCTTGAAGTCGGACGCATAGGCGGCGAACGACACCCGGCATTGCCGGAAGGGCGTCGTGACCGGCACCTCGGACTCGATCGCGAACCGGGACACCCCGGCGAGCGAGATGACATACCGGCCGTCTCCGGTCTCGGCGAACTGGACCAGGCGTCCGACGCAGCCGACCCGCTGCAGGCGCGGCGGCGCGTTGCCCTCGACCTCGCTGACCGGCTGCACCATCCCGATGAGCCGGGCGCCACGCAGGGCGGCGTCCACCAGTTGCACGTAGCGGGGCTCGAACACGTTCAGCGGCATCTGCCCTCGCGGCAGCAGCAACGCTCCCGAGAGCGAAAAGACCGGGATCGTCTCCGGCAGGTCCTGCGGTCCATCATAGACGACGTTCATGCCGCTCCCTCGGTCGCTCCGGCTTCCCGGACGGTCACGCGAACAGGATCGAGGACAGCCGCTTGCGACCCGCGATGGTCGCGGGATCCATCGGCCCCCAAGCCTCGAAGAACTGGACGAGCTGCTTGCGGGCGCCGTCCTCCTGCCAGGTGCGGTCCTTCCGAACGATCGTGAGGAGCTGGTCCGCGGCAGCCTCGCGGTCGTTTCGGCCGTTCAATCCGAGCGCGAGATCGAATCGCGCCTGGTGGTCGTCCGGATCGGCCGCCACCTTCCGCTCGAGGTCGCCCAGATCGCCGAGCGAGGCGGCCTGTTCCGCAAGCTCGATCGCGGCCCGGATACCGGCGAGAGCCGGATCCTTCGCCGCCGGAGGCGCCATGTCGGCGACGCGCCGCGCGCCCTCGACGTCGCCCAGGTCGAGATGCAGCTTGGCGAGCGCCGCGATGGCGGCAACGTTGTCAGGCTCCTCGGCAAGGACCGCGCCGTAGAGTTCGGCCGCGCCGGGCGCATCGCCGGCCTCCGCCAGTGCGGCAGCCTCGGCCAGGAGCTCCGCTCCGGCATTCGCCGCGACCCCAGGACCGGCCACGCGGTCGATGAAGGCCTGGACCTGGCTTTCCGGGAGCGCACCCATGAACCCGTCCACCGGTTGGCCCTGGTCGAAGGCGTAGACGGCCGGGATCGACTGAACCCCGAGCTGGCCCGCGATCTGGGGGTGCTGATCGATGTTCATTTTGACGAGCTTCACCTTGCCGCCCGCCGCCCGCACGGCTTTCTCGATCACCGGGGTCAGCTGCTTGCAGGGCCCGCACCAGGGAGCCCAGAAATCCACGAGGACCGGCTGCTTCATCGATTCGGCGATGACGTCCTGCCGAAAAGCGGCGGTGGTCGTGTCTTTGATCAAGCCGTCAGGTGGCGGCGCAGCGGTCGCGGCGAGCATCGAATTCCTCTGGACGGTTGCGGGTCCAACCTGGCGCTAAGATGGGGCGGCGCCCGAAGCCATGCAATCAGGCTTGGCCCGCTCGGATTGCGGCCCGAGCCGGATCACGGCAGGCTCGTAGCCGGTCGCCTTGAGAAAGGCGAGAAAGTCCGGATTGGCGATCGAGGTCGTCATCGTGTTCGCGAGGGGATGGAAGTTCAGCAGCGGGTGGCGCATCAGGAGCTCGTCCAGCACCACGCTGACGCGCCGGTCTCTGTCGTGGACGAGAGCGAACGGGGTAACGGAGCCGGGCTCGACGCCGAGCACCTCGCGGAGGAGGTCGGCCGAGCCGAAGGAGAGGCGGCCGGAGGCGCCGACCCGCTCGTGCAGCGTCTTCAGGTCGACCCGGGTGTCGTGTTCCGCGACGACGAGGAACAACCGCCCGCGCCGATCCTTGAGGAACAGGTTCTTGGAATGCGCGCCCGCGATCGCGGCCTTGACGGGCGCGGATTCCTCGACCGTGAAGACGGCCTCGTGCGTGTGGGTTTCGGTCGACAGGCCCAAGCCTGCGAGGTGATCGAGGAGTTCGGACGGATTCATCTGTCGAGGCATCCTCGCCTTCCGGGGCAGGCCCATGTCATGAGAAGACCCTGCCAACCCTATGACGATATGTACTCACGGGCAGGCTCCAGGCACCCTATATGGAATGAGAGCGGTTCACGCGCAGGATCGACATGGCCGGTATTTCCGTCACACTCGAGGGCAATAATATCCAGCTCGCCTTCGAGAAGAACGATCACACGACGGCTGTCGTCATGGACCCAGGCACGGCGCAATCGCTGATCCTGGCGCTTGGCCAGATGCTGCTCAAGATCGATGCGGATGACGAGGATGGCGGGCCGGACGAGGATGACGACGGCGACGGCGAGAGCTACGGCGAGGACGAGTTCTTGGACGTGACCTCCCCCAGCATCGACATCGGCACCGACGAGAACGGCCAGGCCGTGGTCGCGCTCCAGGCCGGCCCGCTACCGCCCTTCGTGCTGCGCCTCAACGACGATGAGGCCCGGCACGTGGCGCAGGGCCTCCTCGATATCCTGAGTTCGCCCCGCGACATCCGGTCGTCGCAGGGCGATCATTAAGGCGTCCGCGTCAGAGCTGCATCGGGCTCGTCGGCCGGCCAGGCAGGTAGTCCGGCTCGGAGCCGGGCCCTGTCGGATCGCCGATGCCGGGATCGTTCACGGGATACGGCGAGCGCGGGCCCGTCGGACCGACGTCCGGAAGCTCGTCCGGCTGACCGGGCGGGATTTCGGTTGGGATGTTGCCGCCCGGGATCGGCTCGTGGTCCGGGTTCGACGGGCGCGGCGCAGGCGAAGCCTTGATATGCGGTACGACGTCCATGGCTTTTCTCCTCGAGACGGGTGCCCTTGGGCCTGTCACGTCAACAAGAGCGGGCCAAAGGCGTTCCGGGGACGCGCGGTTGCCGCGACGCTTGGCATCAGCCTGGTCGGGCGAAGCGGCTGAATTCCCGGGCGACCTCACGGTAGATCGCACGCTTGAAGGGCACGACCAGAGCCTCGACGGCGTCCAGCGTCTCCCAGCGCCAGTCTGAGAACTCGACCGGCTGGCCGTCGAAGCTGCGGGAGACGTCGATCTCGCTCTCCTCGCCCGTGAACCGCATGGCGAACCACAATTGCCGCTGGCCGCGGAAGCGGGTCAGCCGGTGCGGCGACCCCGGATAGGGCGGAAAATCGTAGGTGAGCCAGTCCGGCATCGCGCCGATCACGGCCGCGCTCCGCACGCCCGTCTCTTCCCACAATTCCCGCCGAGCGGCTGCTTCGGGATCTTCGCCCGGATCCATCCCGCCTTGCGGCATCTGCCACTCGTGCCCGGGCAGGATGATCTCGGGCCCGTCATCGGCGATCCGACGCGCGATCAGCACGCCGCCGTTCCGGTCGAAGAGCGCGATCCCGACATTCGCTCGATACGGCCCCACGCACACCCCGCGCTGTTTCAGAAGGCAGACCCTAGCCACGCATGGGAGGTGGATAACCGCAGACGTCGCATTCGCAAATGCAGCGGTCTTCCTTGGCCGAATCCGGCCATTGCGGCTGTCGGCTCCGCTTGAGCCGAGGACCGACGAGGTCAGCGTCGCCCCCGCGCTGGCGGCGTCGACGCCCGGAGTGGCCCTGGTGTACAGGACGGACGAGGCAAGCCGGCCTCGTCCGTCGATTGCGCCCCCGCCATGCTCGCCCGTATCCTCCAGGATCCTCGCACCGAACGGGTCATCCTCGGCCTTATCCTGTTCAACGCGATCACGCTGGGGCTCGAGGCCGAGCCCTGGGCCGAGGCCAAATACGGGCCGATACTCGACACGATCGACACGGTCGTCCTCTGCATCTTCGTCGCCGAACTCACAGCCCGGATCGCTGTCCAGCGGCTCGCCTTCTTCCGCGATCCCTGGAACGTGTTCGACTTCCTGGTCATCGGCGTGGCGCTCGTTCCCGCCACCGGTTCGCTCTCCGTCCTGCGCGCCTTGCGGGTGCTCAGGGTCCTGCGGCTCGTGACCGTGGTCCCGTCCCTGAAGCGGGTGGTGAACGGGCTCATGATCGCGCTGCCCGGGATGGCGTCGATCATGATCCTGCTTCTCCTCGTCTTCTACGTCTTCTCCGTCATGGGCGCGAAGCTCTACGGCGCGACGAAGCCCGAGCTCTTCGGCTCGCTCGGCACGGCCGCCTACACGCTGTTCCAGGTCATGACCTTCGACGATTGGTCGAGCGGCGTCGTGAAGCCTTTGATGGAGACGCATCCCTTCGCCTGGCTGTTCTTCGTCGCCTTCATGCTGCTGTCGAGTTTCATGGCGCTGAACCTTTTCATCGGCGTCGTGGTCAGCGCGCTGGACGAGGAGACGGCCGACGACGTGCCGAAACTCACGCGCGACCACGATACCGACCGGCGCATCCTCGAGGAATTGGCGGCTTTGCGGGTGGAACTCGCGCATCTCCGGGGACAGCCGCCAGCCGGCCAGCTGACGGCGAGCGGGGCGTCGTGAGCGTCTCCGAGGCGGCCGGCTATTGGGTCCGGCCCGAGCCGGGCAACGAGCGCCTGACCGAGCGGGTGACCGGGGTCGACCAGTCGGGCCAGCCGGTCGAGACCCGGGTCGTTGTCGAGCGGCCGCTCACGCTCTACCTCAACGCCCGCGAGATCGTCACCATGATGACGATCGGCGACCATCCGGACCTGCTCGCGCTCGGCTACCTGCTGAACCAGGCCATGCTCCGGCCGGACGACGTCGTGACCGGGATCGATTTTGACGAGGAACTCGACGTCGTCGTGGTCCGGACCGAGCGCACGACCGATTTCGAGGAGAAGCTCCGCAAACGGACGCTGACCTCGGGCTGCGCCCAGGGCACGGCCTTCGGCGACCTGATGGACGTGATCGAGACGGCGGCTTTGCCACCGGCCGAGCTGCGCACGTCCTGGCTCTACGGGCTGACGCACCGGATCAACACCACGCCCTCGCTCTATCTCGAGGCAGGCGCCATCCATGGCTGCGTGCTCTGCGAGGGCGACCAGCCGCTCGTCTACATGGAGGATGTCGGCCGCCACAACGCGGTCGACAAGATCGCCGGCTACATGTTCCGGCACCGGACCGATCCGGCGACCAAGATCTTCTACACGACCGGGCGGCTGACCTCCGAGATGGTGATCAAGACCGTCCGGATGGGCATCCCGATCCTCGTCTCGCGCTCGGGCTTCACGGCCTGGGGCGTCGAACTCGCCCGCAAGGCCGGGCTGACGCTCGTCGGCCGGGCACGCGGCCGGCGTTTCCTGGTTCTAGCCGGCGAGGACCGGATCGTCTTCGACGCCGATCCCGGCTCCGCCGGCGACGAGCCCGCCCGGCATCGCCGCAAGGGGTCCGAGGATGAATGAGCCGGTGCTCGGCGCGATCCTGGCCGGCGGGCTCGCGCGCCGCATGGGCGGCGGCGACAAGACGCTGCGGCGCGTCGGCGGCCGCACGATCCTCGACCACGTCGTCGCGCGATTCCGGCCGCAATGCGGCGCGCTCGTCGTCAATGCCAATGGCGACCCGTCCCGTTTCGCCGCCTGGGGCCTGCCGGTCGTCGCCGACACGGTGCCGGATTTCGCCGGTCCGCTCGCCGGCATCCTGGCCGCGCTCGACCACGCGGCGGAGCACCATCCGGGCGTCCACGACGTGGTGTCGGTCGCGGCCGACACGCCCTTCCTGCCGGCCGACCTCGTCGCGCGGCTCCTGGCCGACCGGGCGGAAGCCGGCGCGGACCTCGCCTGCGCGGCCTCGGGCGGCTGGACGCATCCGGTGATCGGCCTCTGGCCGGTCGCGATCCGGGACGACCTCCGCCGGGCCCTCGCCGAGGGCGAGCGCAAGATCGACCGCTTCACGGCCCGCTACCCGATCGCGGCGGTGGAATGGCCGACCGAGCCGGTCGACCCCTTCTTCAACGCCAACGCGCCGGACGACCTGGACCAAGCCGAAGCCATGCTGGCCCGGCTCGAAGCATGACCCGGCGCTCAGCCTCCGAGCTGCGCCTTTCTTATCCGGAACGTGACGACGTCGCCGCCATCCTCTACCGCCTCCAGCACGTCCCCGGTTTCGCGGATGAGGTTCGGGATGTCGAGGCGGGAGAGCGGATCGGTGCAGTCGACCGCGAGCAGGTCGCCAGGCAGAGCGGCCCGCAGAGCCTTGCGGGTGCGGAGCGCCGGCAGCGGGCATTTCAGCCCGCGGAGATCCAGAACGCGATCGGTCATCGGGCTGGACTTAGACGAGGTCGCGACCCGCTGTCGACGCGCCCGGTCGGACGGATGCCCGCCGGCATGACGCGGAGCCCAGCCTCGACCGCCCTGATGCCGCTCGTGGAGGCGGTCGCCGCGCTGACGGCCGACGTCACGCCGGTCGCGCCGCAACGCGTCGCGTCGGCTCTCGCGCTCGGCTGTGTCGCGGCCGAGACGGTCGTGGCCGGCGAGGGGCCGCCGCCCGGGGCGACGGCACTCCGGGACGGATGGGCCGTTTCTTTTGCCCGCGTCTCCGGAGCGGGTCCCCATTCCCCCGTCCCGCTCGGCACCGACCTCGCCTGGATGGATGCGGGCGATCCCGTTCCGGCCGGTTTCGACACCCTGCTTCCGCCCGATTCCGTCGAGGATGGCAGCGCCGTCGCGGACGCGCCGGAAGGGGAGGGGATCCGGGTCGCGGGCGGCGATCTCGGCCCGGACGACGTTATCCTCCGGGCCGGCGAGCTGTTGCGCCCGCTCCACCTCCTCGCCCTCGCGACCGCCGGCGTGACCGACATCGCGGTGCGACAGCCGCGGATTCGGCTGGTCACCGCCGGCCGTCTCCCGGCCGGTCGCGATGCGCTCGGACCGGCGCTCGCCGCGGTCCTGGCCGGCTGGGGCTGCCGCGTCTCGCCGGCGACGCCCGCCGATGCCGGCCCGCAGGCGCTCGCCGACATCCTCGGAGAGGGTGAGGCCGACGCCGTCTTCGTCCTCGGCGGCACCGGGTTCGGTCGCGCCGACCATGCCGTGGAGGCGCTCGCCCTCGCCGGCCACGTCGCGGCGGCTGGCATCGCGCTCCGGCCGGGCGAGACCGCCGCCTTCGGCCAGTCGCGCGTCCCCGTCTTGCTGCTGCCGGGCCGACCGGAGTCCGCGCTCGCAGCCCTCCTCACGCTCGGCCGCCCGCTGGTCGACGCGCTCGCCGGCCGCGCGCCGCATCCGCCACGGCAGCCCGAGCCGATCACTCGCAAGGTCGTCTCCACCATCGGCATGGCCGAGATCGTCTTCGTGCGGCGAACCGCCTCCGGGCTAGAACCGCTCGGCGGGGTCGAGCTTCCGCTCCGTCGCCTGATCGAGGCCGACGGCGCGGTGCTGGTACCGCCCGAGCGGGAGGGCTACCCGGCCGGCACCCCGCTCGCGTGGGTGCCGCTGTGACGGCGGCCACCCTCGAACGCGACGGCCTCCTGGCGCGGATCGCCGAGGCAGCCCGGCAGGAGCAGTTCCTGACCGTGGTCAGCCGCGAGGAGGCGCATGCCCGCTTCCGGGAGGCGGTGCCGCATGCCCCGCTTCAGGCCGAGCGGGTCAGGCTGGACGATGCGCTCGGCCGCGTGCTGGCCGCCGACATCGCCTCGCCGATCGACGTGCCGCCCTTCGACCGCTCCCTCGTCGACGGTTTCGCGCTCCGGGCCGCCGATACAGTCGGAGCAGGCGAAGACCAGCCGGTCCGGCTGGTGCTGAACCGGGAAATCCTGGCCTGCGGGGTCGCGCCCGGCCTCCTCGTCCGGCCCGGCACGGCGACGACGGTCGCGACCGGCGGCATGATCCCGCGCGGCGCCGATGCCGTCTGCATGGTCGAGGCAACCGAACTCGTCGGAGCCGAGGGCGCGCCCGCGATCGACCTCCGCAAGCCGGCCGCGCCCGGCCAGTTCGTCGGCTATGCCGGGTCCGACATGGCCCGGGGCGAGACGGTGCTGCGGCGCTGGACGTTCGTGACCGCGCGCGAGATCGGCATCCTGGCCGCCTGCGGGATCGCCTCGCTCGACGCCGTGCGCCGGCCCCGGGTCGCGATCCTGTCGACCGGCGACGAACTCGTGGCGCCGGGCGAGGCGCTGCGGCCGGCCGCGCTCTACGATTCCAACGCCGCGATCGTGGCCGCCTCCACGCGGGAGAATGGCGGCGAGCCGGTCCGGCTCGGCATCGTACCGGACGACGAGACGAAGCTCGCGGCCGCGCTGCAAACCGCGCTCGCCTCGGCCGATCTCGTGGTCCTGTCCGGCGGCACCTCGAAGGGGACGGGCGACGTCTCGCACCGGATCCTCACGAACCTGCCGGGTGCCACCATCCTGATCCATGGCGTCGCCCTGAAGCCCGGCAAGCCGCTCTGCCTCGCAGCCGTCGGCGGCAAGGCCGTCGTGATCCTGCCGGGCTTCCCGACCTCGGCCATGTTCACCTTCCACGACATGGTCGTACCGCTGATCCGGGCGCTGGCCGGCCTTCCGCCGCGCGAGGAGGAGAGCCTCGACGCGATCCTGCCGTCGCGGCTCGCCTCGGAACTCGGCCGGACCGAATTCGTGATGGCCTCGCTCTCCCGCTCCCCGGACGGGCTCGTGGCCTTGCCGCTCGCCAAGGGCTCGGGTTCGGTCACGGCCTTCTCCCAGGCCGACGGCTTCTTCGCCGTCCCGGCCGCCCGGTCCGGCCTCGAAGCGGGCGAGCATGTCACCGTGACCCGGCTCGGCGCCGGCACACGGCCGCCCGACCTCACGATCGTCGGCAGCCATTGCCTCGGCCTCGACCGGCTCGTCGGCCGGCTCGCCGAGCGCGGGATCCGGGCCCGCACGGTCGCGATCGGCTCGGCCGGCGGGGTCGCGGCCCTGAAGCGCCGCGAATGCGAACTCGCCGCGACCCATCTCTTCGATCCCGCGAGCGGCCTCTACAACACGCCCTTTCTGGCCCCCGGCATGGACCTAGTCCCGGGTTGGCGGCGCCTCCAGGGCATCGTCTATCGCCCGGAGGATTCGGCCCTCTTCGCCGGCCGGAGCCCGGCCGAGGCGGTCGCGGCCGCCGCCCGCGCCCCGGATCTCGTGATGGTGAACCGGAATGCCGGTTCCGGCACCCGCCAGCTCGTCGACGGCCTGCTCGCCGGCGCGCGGCCGGCCGGCTTCTGGAACCAGCCCCGCTCGCACAACGCCGTCGCGGCCGCGATCGCGCAGGGCCGCGCCGATTGGGGCGTCGCGATCGAGACTATCGCGCGGATCTACGGCCTCGGCTTCCTGCCGCTGACCGAGGAGCATTACGACTTCGCGCTGTGGGCGGACCGCCGCGCCGAACCGGCGTTGGCCGCCTTCCTCGACGTGCTGGCAGATCGCGGCATGGCGTCCGACCTCGCGGAACTCGGCTTCGGCCGGCCCGGGAGCGGCTGAGCGATGGCCGGCGACATGCGCGTCATCGGGCTCGCCGGCTGGAGCGGCGCCGGCAAGACGACCTTGCTCGCGCGGCTGATCCCGGCCCTCGTCGCGCGCGGCCTCCGGGTCGCGACCGTGAAACACGCCCACCATGCCTTCGACCTCGACCAGCCCGGCAAGGATTCGCATCTCCACCGGGTGGCGGGTGCGTCCGAGGTGATCGTCTCCTCCGAGACCCGCTGGGCGCAGATCCACGAGAACCGGGGCGAGGCGGAGGCGAGCCTCGCCGCACTTCTCGGCCGGCTCTCGCCCTGCGACCTCGTCCTCGTCGAGGGATACAAGCGCGAGCGCCATCCGAAGCTCGAGGTCTTTCGGGCCGCGAACGGGCGGGCGCCGCTGCATCCGGACGATCCCGAAATCGTCGCGATTGCGAGCGACACGCCCTTCCCACAGGCGCGGATTCCCGTGGTGCCGCTCGACGACGTCGCGGCCGTCACGCAGGTGGTGCTGGCCGGCGCGGCCCCGCTTGCGGAGGTGCTGGAGAGGCTCAGGCATGGCCCAGCTCACTGACGATTGCTTCGCCTTCGGCGGCGCGCTCATGCCGATCGAGGCCGCCGTCGCGCTCATCGCCGAGCGCGTGCCGGTGGTCGCCGGGATCGAGACGGTGCCGCTCCGCGACGCCGACGGCCGGATCGCGGCCGAGGATGTCCGGGCCGGGATCGACCTGCCGCCCTTCGACAACTCCGCCGTCGACGGTTACGCCGTGCGCCACGCCGACCTCGCGGCCGGGGCCGAGACGATCTTGCCCGTTGGCGGCCGCGTCGCCGCCGGCCATGCGGCCGACCGCGTCCCGGCCCGGGCGGCGGCAATCCGCATCTTCACCGGCGCGCCGATGCCGCCCGGCTTCGACACCGTCTTCATGCAGGAGGACGTGCGCCCCGACGGCGACGGCGTCGGGCTCCCGCCGGGCCTGAAGCCGGGCGCGAACCGGCGTTTCGCCGGCGAGGACGTCGCGCGCGGCGAGATCGCGATCGCGGCCGGCCGCCGTCTCGGCCCGGCCGATCTCGGGGTCGCGGCCGCGATCGGCCGGGGGAGCCTCGCCGTTCGCCGCCGGCTGCGGGTCGCGGTCTTCTCGACCGGCGACGAACTGACCGAGCCCGAGATGCCGCTCGCGCCGGGCGCGATCCACGATTCCAACCGCGTCATGCTGGCCGCCCTGCTGCGCCGGCTCGGGGCGGAGGTGCGCGACCTCGGCATCCTGCGTGACGACCGGGCTTTGCTCGCTGGCCGCATCGCGGCGGTCGCGGGCGAACACGACCTCGTCGTCACCTCGGGCGGCGTCTCGACCGGCGAGGAGGACCATGTCGGGGCCGCGCTCGACAGCATCGGCCGCACCGTCTTCTGGCGGCTCGCGATCAAGCCCGGCCGCCCGGTCGCGATGGGCCTCGTCGGGGGTGTGCCGCTGGTCGGTCTGCCCGGCAACCCGGTTGCGGCCTACGTGACGTTGCTCTTCGTCGTGCGCCCGCTCCTCGCCCGGCTCGCGGGCGAAAGCTACGCGCCCCCGCTCGGCCTGCCGGTCCGGGCGGCCTTCCGCTACGGCAAGAAGGCCGGACGGCGGGAATTCGTCCGCGTGACCTTGCGGCGCGAGCCGGACGGGTCGGTCGTGGCCGTGAAATTCCCGCGCGAGGGTGCCGGGCTCCTCTCCTCGCTGACCGGGAGCGACGGGCTCGCCGAACTCGCCGACGAGACGACCCGGGTGGAGGAGGGCGACGAGGTCACGTTCCACCCGCACAGCTTGCTCTGGTAGGCGGGGCAGAGCCGGCACCGTGCCAGTTCGGACCCGAAGGCCGGGCCGGGAACGGCCGGCTTGCTGCCCGGTTTCGCTCACTTCCAACCGGAGCCGACCATGACTGATCGCCCCCTCGCCGTCGTGACCGGAGCCTCGGCCGGCATCGGCTACGAACTCGCTCTCCTCTGTGCCCAGAACGGCTTCGACCTCGTCGTCGCGGCGGACCAGGCCAAGATCCAGGCCGTCGCGGCGGAATTCCGCGCGGCGGGCGCGCAGAGGGTCGACGCCGTGCAGGCCGACCTCTCTACCACCGACGGCAACGACGCCCTCTACCGGGCTGTCCAGGCGGCGGGACGCCCGGTGGATGCGCTCCTCGCCAATGCCGGGCGGGGCCTCGGCCGCGCCTTCCTCGATCAGGATTGGGACGAGATCCGGTCCGTGATCGACACGAACATCACCGGTACGACCTATCTCCTCCACACGATCGGGCGGGACATGAAGCGCCGGGGCCAGGGCCGGATCCTGATCACGGGCTCGATCGCGGGCTTCATGCCGGGAAGCTTCCAGGCCGTCTACAACGGCTCGAAGGCGTATCTGAACAGCCTGTCCTTCGCCCTGCGCGAGGAGCTGAAGGACACCGGGATCACCGTCACGGTGCTTGAGCCCGGCCCGACCGAGACGGAATTCTTCGAGCGCGCCGACATGATGGACACGAAGGTCGGCACGGCCAAGAAGGACGACGCCCGGATGGTCGCCGAACAGGGCTTCGAGGCCATGATGAAGGGTCAGTCCGACGTGACCGCCGGCTGGAAGAACAGGATCCAGGCCGCCGTCGCGAACGTCATCCCGGACGAACTCCTGGCCAAGGCCCATCGCGGCATGGCCGAACCCGGCACCGCGAAGAGCTGAGCGGCGGCAGCGCGGGTTGCCCTCCGCTTGTGGGGAGCGGTTCGGCTACGGCTGCATACGCCCCAGATCGTCGAGCCAGGCCTCGAGCAAAGGCAGCTCCTCCGCCCCGACGAGGTCCATCCGGACGAGTTCGCCGTAGCAGAGCCGCATCGCCTCCGGGATGGTGGAGACGCCCGTCGGCAGGTCCAGCGCGTCGAGCGCGACCCGGATCCGCTCGTTGTTGAGGTAGCCCGGGACCTCCTCCTCGAAGTCGCGCAGCAGATTATGCTCGTTCCGCTCCTGGAACACCGTCGATGAATGGAAAAGCAGGCCCCAGCCGTTCAGGTAGGCGATCCGCTGCGCGACGAAGCTGCGCCAGATGTCGGTCATCCGGAAGGAGCAGTGGAAGGGCAGGTAGAGGAGCGGGAAGGCCTCCGGCCACCAGGTCGTGTTCTGGCTGTTGAAGGGGCACCAGGCGCCTTTCAGGGCGACCGGCTCGGCCTGTTTGAAGTCGAAGGGGAGCGGCAGGACGAGGCGGTAGATCGCGTCCACATCCGGGTTCTCGTCCGCGAGCCCCTGCTGGATCGGGCAGTAGATATTCTCGACGGGGAAGCCGGACAGGGCCGGGGGCTTCTGCAGGATCCGGTCGAGCGGCAGGCCGCGCGGCCAGATCTGGGCGTCGGCGAAATAGCCGTAGACATTGACCCAGTCGCGGGTGTCGACGACGCGGGCCGGGACACTCGGCCGGCGCTCCTCCCAGAAGCTGTCTCGCGGAATGTTGTCGTCGTCGGTCTCGACGATGATCGTGGCGCCGTTCCGGATCGCGACCAGGTAGCCGATATTCTTGCGGGCGTAATGGCGCTCCGGCACGAGCTCGGCGAAGCGGAAGCCGATCGCCCGCTGGGCGGCGAGATCGAGATAGGTCGCGCCGGGCTGGTCGAAATCCGCCGGGCTCTTGGAATCCCCGATCAGCACGAATTCCGCGCCGAGCCGCCCCGCGTCGCGGGCGATCTCCTGGACGGCCCGGGTCGGCGGATTGATCGTCGTGATGACGACGGCGTAGCGTTCGGGCATCGTCTTCTCTGCCGGGAGGTCGGGGAAGCGGTAGCTACAGGATGCCCGGCGGAATTGGCAACGTCCGCGCTTATCGCCTCGGCGCTCGTGTCGGGCCGCCTCTCGCCGCCGGCGCCAAGTGGATTCCGGGTCGGCGGGCCGCGCTCCGAGTCAGGAGGCGTAGCCGAGCCGGTCCTTGAGCCAGTAATAGGCGATGCCGAGCGTCATGCCGGGCTTCCGCAAGGCGTGGCCGGGGATCGGCGACAGGCCGGAGACCGGAAAGAGGTCGTCGCCGCGGCCGAGGAGCTTGTCGGCCAGTAGCCCTCCCATCACGGTCGACATGGCGACGCCGCGTCCGTTGTAGCCGAGCGGGATGTGCAGGCCGGGTTCCGGCTCGTGCAGGTGGATCATGGAATCGAGCGTCAGCCCGACCTGGCCGGACCAGGAATAGGCGACGCGGCTATCCCGGAGCTGCGGGTAGAAGCGGTGCATCCGGGCTTCCAGACCGCGCCGGTAGCTGTCGCGCTCGGCCGGGCCGACCGCGCCGCGGCCGCCGAGGACAAAGCGGTTGTCGGGCGAGATCCGGAAATAGAAGGCGAGCTTGCGGGTCTCGGAGGCGCAGGCCCGGGTCGGCAGGATCGTCTCCAGGACGTTGGCCGGCAGCGGCTCCGTCGCGACCAAGATGCTCTGCACGGTCAGGAAGGTGCACGACAGGCCGGGCCAGAGCCCGTCCGAATAGGCGTCGGTCGCAAGCACGACCGACCTGGCAACGAGCCGGCCCCGCTCAGTCTCGATCCGCCACTCCGCGCCCTGTCGCGCCAGGCGTCGGACGGCGGTCTCCTGGTACACCGACGCCCCGGCCCGTTCGGCCGCGCGGGCGAGGCCGCGCACATAGGCGAGCGGCTGGATGGTGCCGGCCCGGGGATCAATCCAGCCGCCCACATACTGGTTGGTGCCGGTCAGCCCCGCGATCTCGCCTGCGTCGAGCATTCTGAGCGGCACGCCCCGACGTTGCCATTGCGCGGCCCGGGCCTGCACGGCGGGGAGCGCCGGCAGCGCATGCGCGCCCTGGATCCAGCCCGCCCGGACCGGGTCGCAGGCGATGCCGTGGCGCTCGACGAGATCGAAGACGCGATCGGCCGCGCCGCTCGCCAAGTCCGCCAGCCGGGACCCTCGCTCCGGCCCGAAGGTTGCCTCGAGCGCATCGGGTTCGAGCTTCAGGCCGGGGATCACTTGGCCGCCATTCCGGCCGGAGGCCCCGAAGCCGATCTCGCGCGCTTCCAGAAGGGCCACGGTCGCGCCGCCTTCCGCGAGATGCAGGGCGGCCGAGCAGCCGGCATTGCCGCCGCCGATGACGGCCACGTCCACGCTCCGGTCGCCCTCGAGCCGCCGGACCGGCCGGGGCGGCTCCTTGGCGCTCGCACACCATAGCGACGTCGTGAAGCTCTGGTCGGAGGACGGCATCGCGAGACCTTGCAGCGTGGACCGGCGAGTCCGAATCGAGAGCCTTCGCCCGGCGCGGAGGATGGCAAGCATCTGTCTGGCGATCTCCTCCCTGGTCGACAACCCCGCCCGGCTCTACGCTGTCTCAGCGGGCCGACCCGCTAGAGGACGAGAACATGCTGCGCAGCATCGAGGGCGAGGTCGCCTGGATCACGGGAGCCGGGTCCGGCATCGGCCAGGTGGCCGCGGTCGCCTTCGCCCGTGAGGGGGTGAAGCTCGTGCTCACGGGGCGGCGGGCCGAAGCGCTGGAGGAGACGGCGAAGCTGTGCCGGGAGGCGGGCGGGGCGGCGAGCGTGGCGCCAGCCGATATGGCCCGCGCGGCCGAGGTCGAGGCTGTCTGCGAGACGATCCGGTCCGAATATGGCCGCTGCGATATCCTGGTGAATTCGGCCGGGCTCAACGTGCCCAAGCGCAGCTGGCAGGAACTCAGCACGGACGGCATCGATACCGTCATCGCGGCAGACCTGAACGGTCCCTTCTACGCCTCGCGCGCGGTGCTGCCGATGATGCGGCAGCAGGGCGGCGGCCTGATCATCCAGATCTCGTCCTGGGCGGGCCGCTATGTGTCGAAGCTGACCGGCCCGGCCTATGCGGCCGCGAAACACGGCCTCGTCGCGCTGTCCGAGAGCCTGAACCAGGAGGAATGCGGCCACGGCATCCGGTCCTGCTGCATCTGCCCGGGCGAGGTCGCGACGCCGATCCTCGACAAGCGGCCGGTGCCGGTGACCGCCGAGGACCGCGCCCGCATGCTGCAGGCGGAGGACATGGCGGAGACGATCCTGTTCGTCGCCCGCATGCCGGCCTCGGTCTGCCTGAACGAGATCCTGATGAGCCCGACCTGGAACCGCGGCTATCTGGAGGGCATAAAGCTGTAGGCAGCTGTCCGCTCATACCGACGGAAACCGGTATCCAGGGCAGGGGCTGGACCTCGGCTTTCGCCGGGGAGAGCGGAGCAGCGGCCCGGGCTGACTACATCTTCGGCAGGATCGCGATGTCCCGTACCGTGCCGCTGACGCCCGTGATCTTGGCCGCCATCGTGCCCTTACCGGTCGCGAGGTCGACGCTGTAGAGGGTGTCGCCCGCCATGGCCCAGGCCGCGTTGCCGCCCTTGCCGTCCGACATGATGTCGAAGGAGACGGCCTCGCCCGACATGCCGAGCATGCCCACCGTGTTCAGCACGCCGTCGTTCGGGGGAGCCTGTTTCAGGAGCGCGCCCGAGGCGTCGATGTCGAACAGCACGGTTTCCTTGGAGCCCTTCATCGAGTTCGTGTAGGCGCCCGCAACGACCTTCGGGGTCTTGCCCTTCATCGTGTCGGCATCGGCGAATTTGAGCTGGCCGTCCTTGGTGACCTTGCCGTCGTCGACATTGGCCCTGAGGTTCATGCCGTCAGAGCCGATGATGCGGAGGCGGTCGGCGACGGGGTTGAAGTCGACCGTCGCGGTGACGCCCGCGCCCAGCATCGTGTCGAGCTTCGACTTCGCGGTGGCCGCGCCCGACATCGGGTCGATGGTCATGATCGCGCCGTCGGACAGGACGGCGTAGAGCATGCCGTCCGCGGGCCGGACGTCGATGCCGAGGATCGTGCCGGAGATCCCGGTGACCTTCACGGTCTTCTCGGCCTTCTTGGTCTCGGTGTTGACGTGAACGAGCGTGTCGTTGCCGACGAGCGCGGCGACGGTCTCTGCCTGCGCGGTGCCGGCGAGCGCCGTCCCGGCAAGAAGCGTGAGTGCGAGGATACCGGTTCGCATGGATGTCTCCCTCTGACGCCGCAACGGGCTGTCGGGGGTGTTAGCCGCGGTCCACGGGATCGGATGCAGCCGGGTCGCGATTTCATCGCGGGCCGGCTCCATCGCCAGCTTTCCCGAAGGATGGAAGCAGGCTAACGACCCTCGGGTCTTGGGGACGAGCATCATGAGCCACGGGACCACCCCCGAGCCGCAGCCCTTCACGCTCCATGTTCCGGACGAGGATCTGGCCGACCTGCGCGAACGGCTGGCCCGCACGCGCTTTCCCGACCAGGCGCCGGGAGAGCCCTGGGCCTACGGCACCGACGTCGCCTATCTCCGCGACCTCGTCGGCTATTGGCGGGACGGCTTCGACTGGCGGAAGGCCGAGGCGCGGCTGAATGCCTGGCCGCAATTCCGGGTCCCGCTCGGCGGGATCGACCTGCATTACCTCCATGTCGAGGGGCGCGGGCCGGATCCCTGCCCGCTGCTCCTCTCGCATGGCTGGCCGGGCTCGGTCTTCGAGTTCCTGGAGATTATCCCGCGCCTCACGGACCCGGCCCGTTATGGGGGAGACCCGGCCGATGCCTTTACCGTGATCGCGCCCTCGCT
The DNA here is from genome assembly GCF_964242715.1 of uncultured Enterovirga sp. Classification (NCBI taxonomy): domain Bacteria; kingdom Pseudomonadati; phylum Pseudomonadota; class Alphaproteobacteria; order Hyphomicrobiales; family Methylobacteriaceae; genus Enterovirga; species uncultured Enterovirga sp. Next base: position 125,060 of record NZ_CAXTAZ010000003.1, on the reverse strand, counting down.
GCCGGGCTTCGGACTCTCGTTCCGGCCGGGCCAGCCGCGCTTCGGGGCGGAGGAGATGGCCGACCTGTTCGCCATCCTGATGGGCGACGTTCTGGGCTACCGGCGCTTCGCCGCGCAGGGCGGCGACTGGGGCTCCTTCATCACGTCGCGGCTCGGCTACCGCTATCCGGAGCGTCTCCTCGGCATCCACATGAACCTGATGCCGCTCCGGCGCGACCCGCAGGCCGTCGCCGACCCGACCCCGGAGGAGGCTCGCTACTTTGGCGAACTCACCCGTTGGACGAAGGAGGAGACCGGCTACCAGTGGATCCAGGGCACCCGTCCGCAGACGCTCAGCTTCGCGATGACGGATTCGCCGGCCGGGCTCGCGGCCTGGATCGTCGAGAAATTCCGGGCCTGGTCCGATTGCGGCGGCGACGTAGAGAGCGTGTTCAGCCGCGACGAGATCCTGTCGAACATCTCGCTTTACTGGTTCACGGGCGCGATCGGCTCGTCCTTCTGGCCCTACTATGCCCGCATGCACGGGCCCTGGCCGGTCCCGGACGGCGCGACCGTCGACGTGCCGACGGGCTATTGCCAGTTCCCCACCGAAATCCTGCGGCCGCCCCGGAGTCTCGCGGCCCGGACCTACACCGACATCCGGCGCTGGAGCGTGATGGAACGCGGCGGCCATTTCGCCGCGATGGAGCAGCCGGAGGCGCTGGCCGACGAGATCAGGGCCTTCTTCCGGCCCTTGCGGTCTTAGCGCCAGCTCCTACGCTGGGACGAACGAGTCTGAGCGCCTTCACACCGAGCGGATCGCCCCGCCATCCACCCGGATGGTCGAGCCGGTGACGTAGCTCGCGCGAGCGGAGGCGAGGAAACAGGCGACGTCGGCGAATTCCTTCACGTCGCCGTAGCGGCCGGCCGGGATCGCGGCCCGCGCGGTCGCCGCGATCTCCTCGACGCTCTTGCCGGTGCGCTTCGCGTTGGCGCCGTCGAGTTCGACCGTGCGGTCGGTCTCGATCCGGCCGGGCAGGATCATGTTGACGGTGACGCCGTCCTTCGCGACCTCGACCGAGAGCGTCTTCGCCCAACCGAGGATCGAGGAGCGGAGCGCGTTCGACATGACGAGATTCGGGATCGGCTGCACGATGCCGGACGAGGCGACCACCACGATCCGGCCGAACTTCGCCTCGCGCATCGCCGGGAGGACGAGCGCGGCGAGCCGGAACACCGGCACGACCATCGCCTCGAATTGCGGCGCCCAGCTATCCGGCTCGACGGTGAGCGCGGTCCCGGCCGGCGGTCCGCCGGTATTCGCGATCAGGATGTCGATCGGGCCGCCGAGCGAGGCGACGGCCTTGGCATGGATCTCGTCCACCGCACCCTTGAGATCCGCGGCCGCGAACTGGGCCCGGCCCCGCCCCCGGGCGTTGATCGCCTCGGCCGCGGCCTTGAGCTTGTCCTCGCTCCGGGCGGTCATGAAGACGTCGGCGCCCTCGGCCGCAAGGGCCTCGGCGATGCCCCGGCCGAGCCCGCGGCTCGACGACAGGACGAGGGCGCGCTTTCCGTCGAGGCCAAAATCCATGGTGCCGCGTCTCCGAATGGGAGGGGCGGCTTAGCGCGCGTCGTCCGGCTCGGCAATCGGCCGCGGCGGAGAACCGGCGGCCTCTTCGATGGACGCGATGATGCGGTCGGCGAGCGCATCGATCCGGCGCCGGAGCACGGCCGGCGGGATGTCCCGTCCCTCCGGGGCTTCGAGTTCCCGCTGCAGGCGCGCGATCTCGGCCCGGAGAGCGGCCTTGTCGTCCGTCTCGCTCAGAACGGGTTCCAGGTCGGGGCGGGGCTGAATTTCAGATAGCCCAGGGACACGCCGAGCCGGAGCCCGACGCCGGACCGGATCGGCACCACGACCATGTTGTCCGCCGTCGCCGCGCTCATGCCGAAGCCCGCGATGAAATAGGCGGAGCCGTCGAGTTCGAGAAAGCGCTGGTAGATCGCCGGGATGGCGTCGAGATTGTAGATCAGCATCATCTGCCGGGCGCCCTCGCCGCCGATGTCGAAACCGAGCGAGGGTCCCTGCCAATAGATGCGCTGGCCGCGGCTGCCGCGGGTGTAGATCGAACCCTCGCCGTAGCGGAGGCCGCCGAAGAAGGCGCCCGAGGCCTCCTGGCCGAGGATGTAGCCGTTCGGCTCGCCCCAACGCCGGGTCGCCTCTTCGAGCGTGAGCGCGAGGCCGCGCGACACGTTGCCGAAGAAGCCATGGCCGGAATCGACGAGTTCCCGGGACGAGAAGGTTTCCCGCTCGCCCGGTCGGGGCGGACGGGCGATGGCAGGCGCCGCGACGAGCGCGGCCGAGGTGCCGAGAAGCATGGCCGAGAGCCTGCGCCGGGTGATCATGCGCGTCTCCTTCGCTGGGCCGCCGTCCCGTGGGACCAATGCGCGCCAGGAGGCGCACGAACGTCCGGCGGCCGCCGTTTACGTCCTGTTCGGGGAAGGCCGTGCAGACAGGCCGTCCCTGATCAAAATCTAGGTCCTTATCCTTAAAGATGTCCTTATTCCGTCAAGCTGCCATTGGCTGTGCCTTGGCTCTGCTGGCTCCCGTGGCCGCAGGCGCGGCGCACATCTTCCCGTTCGTGGTGGGGACGACCGAACTCATCGACACGGACCGCCGCTCGGGCCTCGCCCTCTCCGGTTACGATCCGGTCGCCTACCAGGCGGACGGGCGGGCGCTGCCGGGCGTGGCGGCCCACGAGGAGGTGTTCGCCGGCGTCGCCTGGCGCTTCAGCTCCGGCGCGAACCGGGCGGCCTTCCTGCGCGATCCCTCGGCCTTCCTGCCCCGGATCGGCGGCTACGACGCGATCGCGGCGGCCGGCGGCCGCGTGGTGTCGGCCGATCCTCTCCTCTTCGCGCTGCGCGAGGGGCGGCTCTACCTGTTCCGGACGGAAGAGGGCCGCAGGCGCTTTCTCGCCGATGACGGCGGCCCCGCAGCCTCGGAACGGGGCTGGAGCCGGATCAGGGGCGAGCTCGTCGCGGATTGATCGCGACCTCCGGCAGTTTCACGTCGCCCGCCCGGGCGGGGTCGGCAAGGGCCACGAAGGGTCCGTTGAGATAGCCTCGGTCGGCATGGCCGTAGGTGAGGGCCCGGCCATCGGGCCCCGTCACGGAACCGCCGGCCCGGGTCAGGATGTGGTCGCCGGCGGCGGTATCCCATTCCATGGTCGGCCCGCAGCGGACGTAGATATCGGCCTCGCCGGAGGCGATCAGGCAGAATTTCGCAGCCGAGGACGCCGTGACCTGCCGGGCGATCGGGAGGGCCGCGAGGCACCGCTCCGTCTCGGCATCGCCGTGACGCCGCGAGCCGAGGGCGACCCATCCGTCCGGAGGGCAGGCCCGAACGGTCGCGGGACGCCACGGGCCGATCTCTCCATCCGGGCGGGCCTCCGCCACGACGGCCCGCGTTCCGGCGGCCCAGACCCGCCCGAGGGGGGGCACGGCGAGGGCGGCCGCAACGGGGCGCTCGCCGGAGACGAGCGCGATGTTGACCGAATATTCCCCGGCTCCGGTCAGGTAGTCGCGCGTGCCGTCGAGAGGGTCGACGAGGAAGAACAGGCCCGCGGCCGCAAGGGTTGCGGAGCCTTCCTCCGCCACGACCGGGATGCCCGGAAAGGCGGCTGCCAGGCGCGCGAGGATCAGCGCTTCGGAATCGAGGTCGGCCGCCGTGGACGAGGAGCCGTCGGGTTTCGTCACCCGGCCTGCGGTGCGGTCGTCGATGCCGGCGAGGAAACGACCGGCCTCGGCGGCGATGCCGGCCAGCACGAGCGCGACGCCGTCGTGATCCCGGGTCGACGAACCCTGCTCGCTCATGGCAGGAGACCGGGACGGAGAGGTCGACGCCTCATCCCGACCGGGCCGGGAAGCCACATGGCGAGCGCCGCGTCGTCTGCGGGTCGGCTCTGCGCCTTTCCAAGGCAGCGGCCCCTCGTTATCGGAACTGTCACGTTTGGCCGATTCGACGGCCCGCCGCCATTTGCTGGAGTCGGTCCATGGCCATCGTCTCGCTGGATTCCCTCGACCTCGCCGCGCTCGTCTGTTCGCGCGTGTGCCACGACGTCATCAGCCCGGTCGGCGCGATCGTCAACGGCCTCGAGGTGCTGGAGGAGGACAACGATCCTGCCATGCAGGAATTCGCGCTCGACCTGATCCGAAAGAGCGCCCGGCAGGCTTCGGCGCGGCTGCAATTCGCCCGGCTCGCCTTCGGGGCGGCGGGTTCGGCCGGAGCGGCGATTGATCTCGGCGATGCCGAGGCGGTCGCGAAGGGCATGTACGGGGACGAGAAGATCACGCTGTCCTGGACTGCTCCGCGTGCCCTCCTGCCGAAGAACCGCGTGAAGCTTCTCCTCAATCTTCTGGTGCTGGCGACGGGAGCGATCCCGAGGGGCGGTGCGATCTCGGTGACGGTCGAGGGCGACGAGGAGGCCTCGCTCTTCACGCTGGTGGCGAAGGGGATTAATGCCCGCATCCCGCCTCATGCCGAAGCGCTCCTGGCGGGCGAGCCCGAGGGCGGCAGCGTCGATGCGCATGCGATCCAGCCCTATTACACCGGCCTCGTCGCCCGCGCGGCCGCGATGAGCGTCCGCCTCGCCATCGCGGACGACACGGTCACGGTCACGGCCGCCTCGGCCTGAGAACCCCCCCGACTTCATTCCGCGCTCATGCTCCGCGCGGCCACCTGGCGTCGCGCAGGCCGGCGGTCCATTTCGCCGCCCCGAGTGAACCCGACGTAAACTGTTGACCCGCCATGGTCCGCGCGAACTCGATGGCTGAGTTCAGGTGGGCCCGTGATCGTCATGGACGATCTGCTGCGCGAATTCCTGGCGGAGACCGGCGAGCACCTCGACACGGTCGATCTCGAGCTGGTCCGGTTCGAACAGAATCCGTCGGACGCCGCGATCCTGCGAAACGTCTTCCGCCTCGTTCATACGATCAAGGGCACCTGCGGCTTCCTCGGCCTGCCGCGGCTCGAGGCCCTCGCCCACGCGGCCGAGACGCTGATGGGCCGGCTGCGCGACGGCATGCCGGTCACGGCCGACGCCGTCACCCTGATCCTTGCCACGGTCGACAGGATCAAGATGATCCTGGCCGACCTCGACCGGGCGGCGGCGGAGCCGGACGGCTCCGATTCCGACATCATCGCCAGACTGGAAAGCGCGGCCACGGCTGGGGAAAGCCCGGAGCGCCCCGACGCTTCCCGCGGCGGCCCGGTCCAGGTGTCGCTGGAAGAGCTGGAGCGGGCGTTCCAGGCCGCCCCGGGCCCGGACGTCCAGGTCCCCGCCGCGGCTCCTCCGGCTGCACGGACCGACCCCGCGGAGCCCGGCGTCGGGCGCGGGCAGACCATCCGGGTCGCGCTCGACACGCTCGAACATCTGATGACGATGGTCTCCGAACTCGTTCTCACCCGGAACCAGCTTCTCGACCTCGCCCGCCGCACGGACGGGGAGGGCGGCTTCAGCATCCCCCTGCAGCGCCTGTCGCATGTGACGGCGGAATTGCAGGACGGGATCATGAAGACCCGGATGCAGCCGATCGGCTCCGCCTGGGCGAAGCTGCCCCGCATCGTGCGAGATCTCGCCCCGGAACTCGGCAAGAAGGTCGAGCTCGTGATGTCCGGCGCCGAGACCGAGCTCGACCGGCAGATCCTGGAGCTCATCCGCGATCCCCTGACCCACATGGTCAGGAACTCGGTCGATCACGGCATCGAACCGCCCGATTTCCGCGTGCGGCAAGGCAAGCCCGCTCACGGCACGATCCGGCTCAACGCCTTCCACGAGGGCGGCACGATCACGATCGAGATGGCGGATGACGGCCGCGGGCTCGACCATGCCGCCATCCGGCGCAGGGCCGCGGGCCTCGGCCTCGTCCCCGCCGCCGATCTCGACCGGATGGGCGACGACCAGATCGCGAAGCTGATCTTCCACCCCGGCTTCTCGACCCAGGACGCCGTCAGCGCCGTCTCGGGGCGCGGCGTCGGCATGGACGTGGTGCTGACGAACATCGCGGCCATCGGCGGTACGGTCGAGATCTCCTCGGGGCCCGGCCGGGGCGCCCTGTTCACGATCAAGATCCCGCTGACGCTCGCGATCGTCCCGGCGCTGATCATCGAGGCCGGCGGGCAGCGTTTCGCCCTGCCGCAGGGCGCCGTGGTGGAACTCGTCCACGCGCGACCGGAGTCGGATACCCGGCTCGAGCGCATCCACGGGGCGGCCGTGATCCGGCTGCGGAGCGAACTCCTCCCCGTCATCGACCTCGCCGGCCTTCTCGGGCTCGGGCAGGACGGCGCGGAGACAGACGCCGGCTTCGTCGTGGTGCTGCAGGTCGGGCGGCAGCGCTTCGGTCTCCTCGTCGCGTCCGTGCTCGAGACCGAGGAGATCGTGGTCAAGCCCATGGCCTCGCGGCTCCGGCACCTTGCCGTGTTTTCGGGGAATACGATCCTGGGCGACGGCGCCATCGTCCTGATCGTCGATCCGAACGGGATCGCGCGCGCCGCAGGCTCCGAGCTTCTGCGCGGACTCGCGGACGTCCAGGGCGGGACGGAGGCAATGACGGAGGTCGCCGAGACCGTGACGCTGCTCGTCTTCCGGGGCGCGGATCGCGTCCTGAAGGCCCTGCCGCTCTCCGTCGTGACCCGGCTCGAAGAGGTGGACGCGGCCGCGATCGAAGAGGTCGGCGGTCGCCCGACCCTGCCCTATCGCGGGCGTCTCATGCCGATCATTTCGCTTGACGGTCCTGGCCGGCTTCGCCGGGAGGGCATTCAGCCGCTGATCGTCGTGACGGAAGGCGGCCGTCACATCGCACTCGCCGTCCACGAGATCGTGGACGTGATCGAATCCGAACTCGACGTCGACCCCGTCTCGGGCCGGCCCGACCTCGCTGGCTGCGCGATCGTCCAGGGGAGGCCGACCGAGATCGTCGACATCGCCCATTACGTCCCGTCGATGCTCGAGCGACCGGAGCCGGAAGCGGCGGCTGCCGCGCGACGCTCGCTCCTCCTCGTCGACGACAACGCCTTCTTTCGCGACATGCTGGCGCCCGTCCTGAAAGCCGCAGGCTTCCGGGTCTGCACCGCCGCGAGCGTCGCCGAGGCGCTTCGGATCCTGGCCCGCCACCCGGTCGACGCGCTCGTGACGGATCTCGACCTTCCGGATCGCGGCGGGCTCGACCTCGTCGAGGAGCTGCGCCGGCAGCCAGCCACGCGGCACGCGACCGTGGTGCTCCTCGCAGCCGCGGCCGGCCCCGAGATCCTGGACCGCGCCCGTGCGCTCGACGTCTACGACGTGGTCGCCAAGTTCGACCGGAGCGGGCTCATGGCGGCGCTCTCCGAGGCGGAAGCCGATCTGGACCTCGCGGCATGAGCTCGAGCGCCGCCGAACCGCTGCACGATGCCTCGCCCCTCTCGACCTATGTCACGCTTGCGGTGAGCGAGCAACTCTTCGCGCTGCCGATCGAGCATGTCCGCGACGTCTTCGTCGTGTCGGGCCTGACCCGGGTGCCGCTGGCCGCGCCCGAGATCGCAGGCCTCGTCAACCTCCGCGGCCGGGTTCTGACCGTGATCGATCTCCGACGCCGCCTCGGCCTTTCTCAGGGCGGGGATCCGGAACGCCGGATGGCGGTCGGGATCGAGTTCGCGGGCGAGTGTTTCGGGCTCCTCGTCGATTCCGTCGGCGAGGTGATCCAGCTCGCGAGCTCCGATCTCGACGACAATCCCGTCCATCTTCCCGCCCGCTGGGCCTCGCTCAGCCGCGGAATCCACCCGCTTCCCGACCGCCTGCTCGTCGTCATGGACGTCGAGGCGGTTCTCGACCCCGGTCGCGCCGCGATCGCTGCCTGACCCGTCCGGAGACCAGCCATGAAACATTGCCTCATCGTCGACGACTCGGCCGTCATCCGGAAAGTCGCGAAGCGGATCATGGAAGGGCTCTCGCTGCGGACCTCCGAAGCGGAGGATGGCGAGCAGGCCCTCACGGTCTGCCGCCAGGAGATGCCGGACGCCGTTCTCCTCGACTGGAACATGCCGGTCATGGACGGCTACGAATTCCTCCGCGAGCTGCGCCGCATGCCGGGCGGCGACTTCCCGAAGGTCGTGTTCTGCACGACCGAGAACGACGTCGCCTCGATCGCGCGCGCCATCCATGCGGGTGCCGACGAATACGTGATGAAGCCCTTCGACCGCGAGATCATGACGGCGAAGCTGCAGGACGTGGGCGTGGTCTGAGTCCCGGCAGACGGGCCCCGAGATGCCGATGACGCAACCCGCGCCGGGACAAGGCTCCGGCGCGAATCGCCCGGTTCGGGTGATGATCGTCGACGACTCCGCCGTGGTGCGGGGCCTCGTCGCGCGCTGGATTTCGGAAGAGCCGGGCTTCTCCGTCGTGGGCGTGGCCGCGAATGGCCGCATCGCGCTCGATACGCTCGAAGAGGCTCAGCCGGACGTCGTCCTCCTCGACCTGGACATGCCGGTGCTGGACGGCATGGCGACCCTGCCGCTGCTCTTGCGGGCGCGTCCCGGCATGTCGGTCGTGATCGTCTCGACCCTGACGCAGCGGAATGCCGAGATCTCGCTCCGGTGCCTGTCCGTGGGCGCCGTGGATTATCTGGCGAAACCGTCCGGCTCGAAGAAGCTCACGGTCTCGGCTACGTTCCGGACCGAGCTCATGGCGAAGCTCGAAGGCCTTGCCGGCCGCTGCCGCCGGCCGGACGGCCTTGGCAGCCCGGTCCCGTCCGGGACCGCCGAATTCGTGGCGCTCCGCGACCGCTCGCCCTCGCGGGCGCAGGTCATCCTGATCGCCGCCTCGACCGGCGGGCCGCGGGCGGTGATCGAGGTGCTCCGCGGACTGTCCGGGCCCCGTGTTCCGATCCTCGTCGTGCAACACATGCCCCCGATCTTCACGGCGGTCTTCGCCGGTCACATCGCGGCTGAGACAGGACTTGCCGCCGCTGAGGCACGGGACGGCGAGCCGGTCGAGCCAGGGCGCGTCTATGTTGCGCCGGGAGGCCGACATATGGGTCTCGCCCGCACCGCCTCCGGCGCTCCCGCCATCCGTCTCGACGATGGACCGGCTGTCTCCCATTGCCGCCCCGCCGTCGACATCCTGATGCGGGACGCAGCCGAGATTTACGGTGCCGGGGCCTTGGCCGCGATCCTGACCGGAATGGGCAGCGACGGGCTCGAGGGCGCTCGGGCATTCGCCGCCGTCGGCGGGACCGTGGTCGTGCAGGACGAGGCGAGTTCGGTCGTCTGGGGCATGCCGGGCAGCATCGCCCGCGCCCGGCTCGCCCGAAGCGTGTTGCCGCTCGAGGGCATCGCGGCGGCGCTCGAGGCGCGCCTCGGCCCTGCCGCCGCTCCGGCCCTGCCGCTCTCGCGAGCCGTAGCGTGACCGCCGACGAATTCGCCTTTCTGCGCCGCTTCCTGCGCGAACGGTCGGGCCTCGATCTCCAGGTGGAGCGGCGCTACCTCGCCGAGAGCCGGCTCCGCCCGGTGTGGCGGGCCGCCGGCCTGGATTCGGCCGGGGCGCTCATCGGCAGGCTGATGCAACGCGAGGACGGCGCGCTCAGCCAGGCCGTTCTCGACGCGATGGCGACGCACGAAACGATGTTCTTCCGGGACCGTGCGACCTTCGAGACGCTGAAATCGGTCGTCCTGCCCCGGCTGGTCGCGGCGCGGGGCCGGGTACGGCGGCTTCGGATCTGGTCGGCGGCGGCCTCGACCGGCCAAGAGGCCTATTCGGTCGCCATGCTGCTGGCCGACCTCCCGGCTCCCGGTCTGTCAGGCTGGCAGGTCACGATCCTCGGGACCGATCTGTCGGAGGCCGTGCTGGCCCGGGCCCGCACCGGGACCTATTCGCAATTCGAGGTCCAGCGCGGATTGCCGATCCGCAGCCTGCTCCAGCATTTCACGCAAGGTAGCGAGGGATGGACGGTGTCGCCGGCCCTGCGCCGGGCGGTGGAATTTCGGACCTTCAACATTCTGGACGACATGCGCCCGCTCGGCCGGTTCGACCTCGTCCTGTGCCGGAACCTGTTGATCTATCTCGACGGGCCGACGAAGGCGCGGCTGCTCGCGAAACTCGCGGGCGTGCTGGCGCCGGACGGGGTTCTCTGCCTCGGGGCCACGGAAACGCCGCACGGGCTCTCGGGCGCATTCATCCCCGATCCGGCTGCGCGCGGCTTCTCGGTCCTGAACTCGCACCAGGCTCCGGCTCTGCTCGAGGCGACCGGCTAAGAAACGGGCTCACGCGTTGTCCGGGTCGGCGCCTGGCCATCCTTCAACCTGCCGGAGCGCCTCGCCGACGATCATCGCGGCCGCCACCGCCACGTTCAGCGAGCGCAGGCCGGCCCGCATCGGGATCACGACCCGGGCGTCCGCCGTGTCATGCACATTGTCCGGAACGCCGGCCGATTCACGCCCGACCATGAGGACGTCGTCGGCCCGGAAGCCGTGCTCCCAATAGGGCAGCCCGGCGTGGGTCGAAGCGAGAACGAGCCGGCGTCCCTGCGCCCGCCTTGCCTCATCGAAGGTGGCGAAGGATGTGTGCCGCACGAGTTCGAGCGCCTCGAGATAGTCGAGGCCGGCCCGCCGCAGGTTGCGGTCCGAAGCATCGAAGCCCGCAGGCTCGATCAGGTCGACGGCGAGCCCGAGACAGGCCGCCATCCGCATCAGCGTCCCGGCATTCTGCGGAATCTCGGGCTGGTACAGCGCGAGCCGCACGCCGGGCTCAGCTGCGCGGCGAGATGCGCGGCGCCGGGCCTGGGGGCGGGGACCGGCCGGGGGCAGGTCCGACGCTGTACTGGTCCGGCGCCAGATCGATGACGCCGTCGTCGCGCCCCATTGGTCCTCCGGTCCGGTAGCGGGCCGTGACATGGCCCCGTTCCGGAGCGCCTAGCATGCGGTCGAGGACCCACGGCACCGCGAGGATCAGGAGGGAGACGACGGCCCAGGCGACCACGACCGCGCCGGTCGACAGGCTGTGCAGGAAATTCAGCACGCGCCAGAGCCACTCGACGGTGGTCGGATCGGTCGCGAACGTGTCGGCGTTGCGGGAGAGGAGGCGGCCGACCAGGTCGAAGACGCCGTAGACCGCCGCGCAGACGAGCGACCAGACCGCGACGCCGATCCAGCCGAAGGTCCAGACGAGGCGGCTCATCGCGACGGCTCCACCACGCGATACTCGGCGTCGATCACGCCGGGCTCGGCCATGCCGCCATGCTGCTCCAGATGCTCGCGGATGATCCGCATGTTGCGGCGGTTTGCCTTGAACAGCACGTCGGCCGCATCCCCGAGGATCGGAACCGCCCCGATCGCGGTGTCGAAGACCACGTTCGCGACCATGCGGCCGATCTTCCAGACCGGAAGACCGAGCCGTCGCGCTTCCCAGATCAGGTAGGTCGACAGGGCGGCCGAGATCAGGTCGCCGACGCCCGGGACGAGGCCGATCAGGCCGTCGACGCCGAAGCGGATCCTGGTTCCCGGCACGACGAAGGCCGTATCGAGCAGGCGCGACAAGGCGTCGAGCCGCGCGAGCGTCTCGGCCCGGCTCGCCGAGGCGGCGATCGGACGTTCGATGAACGCGGAATAGGGCCCAGCCATGATCGAGAATCTCCTGTCGCGGATGGACCGCGACGGCACGGGATGTGGCCCCGCCTCCTCGGTCGCACAAGGATATGCGCGCGCCGTCTACTCGATCCGGACCACCACGGAATCGGTTGCGCCGCCCGCGTCCAGCACGGAGACACGTGCGAAGCCGGCGCCGTCCGGAAGCCAGCTCGCCGAGCGGCGAAGGTCTGGCTCGCCGATCGGGGCCCCGTTCACGAGCCAGGTCATCGGCGGACGGCCCCCCGAGACCTTGAGCGCGAGCGGCATGTCGGGACCGCCGGACCTCGCCGCGCCGAGATCGACGCGTGAGCCGTCGAGCGGGAAGGCGATGCGGAGCGGCGCCTGTACGGTCGCGGCGAGCGTCTTCGGGATGTCGCTGCGAACGTGACGAAGCGGCGGCGGCAGGGTCGCCGTCGTTGCCGTGAGCGCGCCGGGCGGCATCGGGACGGGTTCCGGCTCGATCCCGAGCCGGGCGAAGGCGTCGAACAGGATCGGGGCCGCGGCGAGCCGTCCGACCAGTCCCGGCACGGCCCCGCCGTCCGGCCGGCCGAGCCAGATCCCGACGGTGACGCGGCGGTCGAAGCCGATCGCCCAGGCATCGCGGTAGCCGTAGGAGGTGCCCGTCTTGAAGGCGATCCGGCCCCCGGCCGCGTTGTCCGGCGGCGGCGCCCCTCGCAGGATGTCGGCCACGTACCAGGCCGGGACCGGCTCGGTGACCCGGCCCTCCTGGCCCGCTTTCCCGGCGTCGAGGCGGGTGACGAGGAGCGGGGCGGTACCGCCTCGCGCAAGGCCGGAATACAGGCGCGTCAGGTCGACGAGCGAGATGCCGAGTCCGCCGAGCCCGACGGCGAGCCCCGGCGCCGCCTCGGCCGGCATGGCGATCTGCGCGCCGGCCTGCCGCAGCCGCGACACGAACCGGGCGGCCCCGATCCCGTTCAGGAGCTCGACAGCCGGGACGTTGAGCGAGAGCTGGAGCGCGCGCCGCGCCGTCACCGTCCCTTGATAGGTGAGGTCGAAATTCTCAGGCCCGTAGGTGCCGTAGCGGGACGGGCGGTCGTCGACGAGCGTCTCGGGATGGGCAAGGCCGCTCTCGAAGGCGAGCGCGTAGATGAATGGCTTCAGCGCCGAGCCCGGCGAGCGCAGGGCCGCCGTCATGTCGATCGCGCCGCGCCGCTCCTCGGCGAGCTTTCCGGGGCTGCCGACCCGCGCCCGGACTTCTCCCGTCCCGTTGTCGATCACCACGATCGCGCCGGAGATCGCGGGCCCGAAGCGCTCGACCCGTTCGGCCAGCAATCCCTCCAGGGCGGCCTGATGGCGGCGGTCGATGGAGAGGCGGTGCTCGCTCGCATCCGGGCGCTCGGCGAGCGCACGTTCGGCCGCGTGCGCCGCATACATCGGGAAGGGGCGGCGGGCATGCGGCACCTGCTCGGCCCGAGCCGCCTCGGCATCGGCCGCCGAGATCAGGCCGGCCGCGACCGCGCGGCCGAGGACCCGGTCGCGCGCGCGTCGGGCCACCTCGGGGGAGCGATCGGGACGGCGATATTCGGGCGATTGCGGCAGTGCGACGAGAAGCGCCGCCTCGCCGTTCGAGAGCCGCTTCGGCTCCTTGCCCAGATAGGCGAGCGAGGCGGCCCGGACGCCTTCGAGGTTGCCGCCGTAAGGGGCGAGCCGGAGATAGAGGTCGAGGAGCTCGCTCTTTCCGAGGCGACGCTCGATCTCGACGGCCCGGACGATCTGGCGGAGCTTGGCCCGGACCGAGCGCTCGGGCTCGGGTTCGAGCAGCCGGGCCACCTGCATCGATAGGGTCGAGGCGCCGGACACCACGCGGCGATGGAGGACGAGCTGCAAGCTGGCCCGCGCGAGCGCCAGGACATCGATGCCGGGATGGTCGTCGAACCGGCGGTCCTCGTAGGCCTTGAGCATGAGGAGGTAGCGCGGATCGACCTCCTGCGTCGCGACCGGCAGCCGCCAGCGGCCCTCCTTCGTCGCAAAGGCGCGGAGCAGCCGGTCGTCCCGGTCGCTGACGGTCGTCGAGCGCTGCGCCGCCCGGGTCAGGTCGAGCGGTGGAAGCGAGGTGGCGTAGAGCCAGAAGCCGGTCGCAAGAGCCAAGATGAGGCTCGCTGCCAGCCCGGCACCAAGGATCAGCCATCCACGGCGGGCGAACCCCCTCCACCACCCTGCGGGCGGTCCCCCTCCCCCTGCGGGGGAGGAGACAGGTGCGTCGGCGTCGGGCCTCACGGCCGTGCCGTGACCTCGAGCGAGCCGAAGGCGGTACGGCCGAAGCGGTCCGGCCGGTACATGTCCTCGACGGTCGCGGCCGGGTGGACGTAGCGGCCGGGCGCGACGGCCCGGACCGTGTAGGCCACCTGGAAGGTCGGCGGCTGCTGCGGGTTGCGGTCGAAGGCGGCGACGAAGCGGTCGTCGCGATATTCGACGTTCACGGGCCCGACCTCGGTCTTCAGCCAGTCGAGCGCGGCGACGCTGTCCGAATCGACGAGCTTCGGATTGTCGATCTCGAGCCCGGCCGGCAGGCGGTCGACGAGGAGCACGCGGGCATAGAGCGTCTGCGGCTCCGTCACCTTCAGCACCGCGACCAGCCGGTCGCCCTGTTTCAGCTGGGCCGTATCCACCTTGGTGCCGTCGAGCCGGTAATAGCTGCGCTCGACATTGTAGCCGCGCGAAGCTGCGGGCTCCGGCCCGATCGGGCTGCCAGCGACCGACACCACGAGTTCGGCCGTAGCAGTCCCGGCATTGCCGATACGGACGGGCGCGCGCTCGAGCGTGGCCGCCCGGAAGGTGCGGTACAGCGCGCCCGGCACCGCATTGCCGTCCACGGTCACCTGCACGGCCCCCGAGTCGCGCTGCAACGCTTCGGCCGCGAGCACCATCCAGGCATTCTCCTGGGTGGAGGTCGCGCCGCGCGTCCCGCGCTCCTCCTCGACGACGCGGGTCACCGGTGCGAGCGTGTCGCGGCCGGCGCCGGTCTCGCTCGCGAGCGCGATCAGCCCGGCACCGTCGCGGAGGCGGGTGCCGTAATCCGACCGGCCGCTCGCTCCGTCGCGGGTCGAGCGAAGGAGGGCGACCGCCGAGGCGAACACCGTCTGGGCCCGATTCCGGTCGCCGATCAGGCCGAGCGCGGCGGCGAGCTGCGCACGGGAGAGCGGCGTCTTGAACGAGGCGAGCTTCGTGTCGGCAAGGTAGCGCAGGTCTCCCGCGACCGGACGGCCGTTGCGGGCGAGCGCATAGGCCGCATAGGCGAGGTCGTCGGTGCGGCCCTCCACCTCCGTCGTATTGGCGACGAAGTTGCGCAGCCGCTCCAGCGCCAGGTTGAAGGCGATCTGCGGCACCTCGAACTTGAGCTCCCGGGCCCGGGTCAGGAAGTCCACGACGAAGGCGTCGAGCCAGATGTCGTCGTTGCCGCCGACCGACCAGAGGCCGAAGGCGCCATTCGAATCCTGGCGCGACAGCACGCGCTGGATCGCGGTGCGAATGCGCTCGTCGACCTGGCCGTCGAGGCCGAGCTGCTCGGCCGCGGCCAGGCGGTTGACGTAGAGGAGCGGCAAGGCCCGGCTCACCACCTGCTCGGTGCAGCCATAGGGATAGCGGTCGAATGCCTGGAGCAGGCCCGGCACGTCGAGCGCGGCCAAGGCCGATACGGAAACCGAGACCGAGCCGGTTCCGGGCAGGATGTCGGCCAGGAGGTCCGGGGTGATCTGGGCCGAGCCGGCGGCTTCGAGCGGCCGCACGGTGCGGCGCACGAGCGAGCCGGTGCCGGGCTGGATCCGGAGCGCGAAGCGCTGGTCGAGCGCCGCCTCGGGTCCCGTCAGCCTCACGTTCAGAATCGCGTCGCCGACGCCGGCTGCCGCGATCGGGATCGTGACCGAACTCTTGCCCCGGGAGGCCAGCCGGACCGGGCGCCGTAGCGCGTCGGCCTCGACCAGGATCGGCCCGGCGATGTCGATCTCGACCGCGTAATCTCCGGCCGCGCCCTCGATGTTGTCGAGGTCGAGGCGGAGCCGCGAACGGTCGCCGACATTGAGGAAGCGGGGCAGCGTGCCGGACACGACCACCGGGTCACGGACGATGACGTCCTTCTCCGCCGACCCGACCCGGCCCTTGGTCCAGGCCGCGGCCATGACCCGCACGGTGCCGTTGAAGGCCGGCAGGTCGAACGTGACCCGGGCCGTCCCGTCCGGCCCGACCTTGACCAGGCCGGAATAGCGGGCGAGCGGCTCCTGCGTCGGCGGGACGCCGTTCAGGGCCCCGGCCCCGCCGTCGCCGCCGGACCGGATCGCGCCGGCGCTGCCCTGCATGCCGTCGATCAGGTAGCCGTAGAGGTCGCGGAACTCGACCCCGAGCTGCTTCTGGCCGAAGAAATGCTCCGCCGGCTCGGGCGTCTTGTAGCGAGTGAGGTTCAGTATCCCGAGATCCACGGCCGCGACCGTGACATAGGCCTCCTCGCCGGCTTGGAGCCCGGCGAGCCGGACCGGGATCGACATCTGCCCGCGCGGGCGCATCTTCTCCGGGAGATCGAGCGTGACGCTAAGCGTGCGGGCCTCGCGGTCGATCCCGAACCAGGCGATCCCGAGCGCCCGGCCCGGCATGCGGCGGGCGGCGCCGTCGAGCGGACGATAGGCGGTCGCGGCGAGATACGCGCCGGCGCCCCATTCGGCCTTGACGGGGAGCGACACGGTCGCGCCTTCGGCCGGGAGGTCGATCTCGCGCCATTCCTGGACGGAATCGGTGACGATCGCGAGGGTCGCCCGGCCCGCGAAACGCGGCTTGATCCGGGCCTGCATCGTCTCGCCGGCCCGGTAGGCCGGCTTGTCGAGCGTGACCTCGAGGAGGTCCGGCGTGTCGGCCGTCTGCTCGCCGGAATAGCCGACGGAGAAGGAGATCGCGGTCCGGGCGGTCGCGAGGCCGTCGGCCGAGACGTCGAGCCGGTAGGAGCCCCAGCCGACGGGCGCCGAGATGCGACCCGGCTCGTCGGCCTTCAGGTCGAGCCGGCCATCCGCGACCCGGCGGGTCGAGGTGACGGGCTCATAGCCCCAGCGGCCGTCCGAGTTGAACCATTGATAGGTCCGGTCGACCCGGTACAAAGACCAGCCGACATTCGGCCGGGCGAGCCGGACACCGTCCGGCTGAGCCAGAACCACGTCGAAGGTCGCCGTGCCGCCATCGGCGAGGTCGCCGCCGAAGTTCTTTCGGACGCCGACCACCGGGCCTTCCGGCAGGATCGGCAGCATCAGGCTCCGCTCGATCGCGCGCCCGCCAGGCTCGCCGACCCTGAGCGTGATCTTCGCCTCGGTCGGGCGCGGCGCGACCACGGACTGGATCGGCACCGTCACGGTGACCTTGCCGTCCGGGCCGGTCGTGGATTTCTCCTCCATCTCGACGGTCGAGCTCTGGATCTCCTCGTCACCGAGCCCGGTAGCGAAACCTTCGAGCCCCTTCACGGCGGGCCCGGAGGCGGCCTGCACGACGACCTCGCCCAAGACGTCGAGCTCGGCGCCGGGCGCGCCGTAGAGATAGCGGGCGGCAAGGTCGATCCGGGCCGGCTCGCCGGGCCGCAGCGTCGGAGATTTCGGCGCGAGCGTCAGCTCGAGCCGCTCCGGCACGTAATCCTCGACCAGGAAGGTGGTCTCGCCGACCTTCGGCGCCTTCGGGTCGACGAAGGCCTCGATCCGCCAGGTGCCCCGCATCGCGCCGCTCAGGAGCGGGAGGGAATAGGCGCGGCCGCCGAGGCCCTGATCGGCGACCTGCTCGCGGCGGTATTCGACGCCGTCCGGGCGCCGGATCACGACCGTGAGCGGCAGGCCGGCCACGGCTCCGCCCTTCGCGTCGCGCAGGAGCGCGGTCGCGTTGACGGTTTCCCCCGAGCGGTAGACGCCGCGTTCGGTGTAGAGGAAGGCGTCGAGCGCGGTCGTGACCACGCGCCCTTTCACGCCGCGATCGGTCAGGTCGAAAGGCGCCCCGCCCATGTCGAGGAAGCCGTAATCGAGCCCCGCCCCGGTCTGGCCCAGGGCGCCCGTGGTCGCCACGATCACGCCCGGCGCCATCCCGCCCTCGCCGCGGGCGAGGCCGGGATCGAAGAGGGCGCGGCCGGCCGCATCCGTCGTCTTCGTCGAAAGCACCTCGTTGTTGCGGGCGACGAGCCGAAGCTCGATCCCCGACAGGGGTTGACCCCCAGCGAGCGAGCGCACGACGACGTTGATGCCGTCCGCGCCCTTCATGGCCGTCAGGCCGAGATCGGAGACCACGAACCATTGCGTCGCGCGGCGCGACTCGTCGTACTCGCCGTCGTCGTCGTTCGAGGTCGTGCGCTCCGCTCCCGGCGTCCGGGCGGTCATCACGTAGATGCCGGGCTCGACGCGGTTGATCGCGCGGAGCACCGGGAAGGCGGTGACGATGTCCCGGTTGAGGTCGTTCGCCGTCGCGAGCGAGCCGGACCACACCTTGAAGCCCTGCTCCCGGGCGAGCTTCAGCGCCGAGGAGCGCGAGAGCTGGGTCATGAAATCGTCCGACCGGAGCGTCGGCAGGAGCGAGCGGTCGCCGATCCGGTAGACGTCGATCAGCACCTCGGCCGTGTTCACGGTGACGACCGGGATGCCCTCCTGGCCGGTCTTCGGCAGGACGTAGTTCCGGCCCGAGAAGCGCGCCTGGGCCGAGCGGTCGCGGACATAGACGTCGTAATCGGCCGATTTCAGCAGGGCCTCGCCGACGCCGGACGGCAGGCCCTGGCGCAGCACGATCGCGTATTTCTGGCCGTGCCGGAGGCCGTCGACGCAGAGCTGCTGGCCCTCGGTCGTCACAGCCGCGTTCGCCGCGCCCGAGACCGCCACGAAGGGGGCAAAATCGGTCTTGCCGCCGGCCAGCGCCTCGGAGAACTGGAAACAGGCCCGCGGCGAGGCCGAATCCGAATCGACCTTGTAGGTCAGGATGCGGAAGCCGCGCTTGGCGCGCAGGTCCTCGTAGGTCGCCCGGACGGCGCTGTCGTCGTTCAGCGCGAGGCTGGCCCGGTAGGCGTCGAGCGACGGCCTCCAGATCTCGCGGAGCGCGTAGACCTCGCCGAGGATGGCGAGGGCGACGGCCTCCTCGCCACGCGAGGTCGAGCGCTGGTAGGCGAGATAGGCCGCCGTCGTGGCGCGCTCCTGGAGGAGGTAGCGCTCGCTGTAATCCTTGCCCTCGATCGCCTTCGCGACGCGGGCGTAGCCGAGCCAGTTCGCGCCGACCTTCGGCTCCGCCACGATGGCGCCGGTGAAGAGCGACAGCGCCCGTCGCGCATCGCCCCGGGCGAGCGCTCCATCGCCATCCCGTCGTGCCTGGCCGGCGGAGGCCGCGCCCCGGCCGCCGCTCTCCCGCCGCAGGGTGTCTTCGAGTCGGATACCCTCGTTCGCGAGTTCGTCGCGAACGAAGCTCTTCTGTTGGGCCGAGGCGGCCGTGATCCCGATCGCCAGGGCGACGAGGAGCGCGAACAGGCGGAGCAGGGATGCGGGCATGGAGCGGTCGTCCGGCGTCGGCGGCGGTTCGTGCGACGCACGAACATAGCAGCAAGCTTGAGCGTATCGACGCCGATCGTGGCGGCAAACGGGCCGCCTTGCGACAATTCCGGCGCGGATTCGGGACGCCTCGGCTGAGGTCGGACGCACGTCATCGCGCGGCTTCCGATCCGTCCGAACCGGTTCCCTCATCGGTGCGTTGAGGGCCTGCATTCGCCGGTCGGGCACAGTCATCGGGCCCTCGATGCTGATCGAGCCGGGTGATTCGAGCCGCGCCGGACCGGACGTAGCCGCAGAGGAACGAGGATGATGCGATGAAGCGCCTGTTCCTGCTCCGGCACGCCAAGGCCGTCGAGAAGACCGCGACCGATGTCGAACGCGTGCTGGCCGGGCGGGGCCGAAAGGACATGGCGAAGGTCAGCCGCTACCTGGTGGAGGAGGGATTGACCCCTGACCTGGCTCTCGTCTCGCCGGCCGCCCGTACACGGGAGACATGGTCGCTGGCCGGGCTTCCGGATGTCCCCGTGCGGTTCGACGAGCGGATCTACGAGGCGGAGGTGGCGGATCTCCTTGAGGTCATCGCCTCGGTCGATGACGCGGCCGGGAGCGTCATCCTGGTCGGACATAATCCGGGCATCGAGGATCTGGCCCGAGCGGTGGCGGCCGATCCGGAACCCGTCCGGTCCGGGCTCCCGACGGCGGCCCTCGTCGTCATCGAGCTTCCGGCGGAGACGTGGCGCGACGGGCTGGTCGGGACCGGCCGCATCGAGCGCTATCTCACGCCTGCGAAGCTGGAAGCCGGCACGGATGCGTAAGCCGGGCGGGGCCTTTCGCCGGGACCGACGAACGTGATCAGCACCGCCATCCTGGCCGGGGCCGCCCTGATCGCGTCCGGATGGCAGCTCGGAAGCGCGGCGCGGCTTCCGCTAGACTGGATCGCGCCTCCGTCGAGCCACGCTGTGGTCGAGCCCGGCCTCTATCGGGAGAAGGACAGGGCCGTCACGAACTGGCGCGCCGCGACCCGTGCGACGCTCGAGCCGGCGCCGCTCGCGATCGCGGCCGCTCTCTTCGCCTCGGGACTTCCGGTGGTGACGCGCTGCGTCAAGCTCAACAATCCATGGTGCATCAAGCGCGCCCGCTGGGCGGGCGAGATCGGCGGCGACGACGAGGGCCACACCGCCTTCCACTCCACCGAGGCCGGCGCGGACGCGGCCGCGACGCTGCTGCGCACCTATTACGTGTCCCTCGGCCGCCGCTCGGCGCTTGATATCGTCCGACGCTGGGCGCCGGCGGAATGCCGCATCGGCGTGGGGAGCGGCATGCCGCTGGCGCTCGCCGTCCGGGGACTCTCGAACACGCTCCGCGGCCGGTTCCTGGCGTCGCGTGGCGGGCGATCCGGAACGGCGCAGCCGCGCGCCGCGAAGGCCAGGAGCGCGGGCGTTCGTGTGTCGTCGGTGCCGCTCGCCCCGATGCCGACCTTCCGCGTGCCCGACCTCGCGCCCGGCATGGGTGAGCGGGCGACGGTCGCCGCGCTGCCAGCCCGGCG
Source organism: uncultured Enterovirga sp. (assembly GCF_964242715.1). Taxonomy (NCBI): domain Bacteria; kingdom Pseudomonadati; phylum Pseudomonadota; class Alphaproteobacteria; order Hyphomicrobiales; family Methylobacteriaceae; genus Enterovirga; species uncultured Enterovirga sp. The sequence continues at coordinate 104,383 of NZ_CAXTAZ010000003.1, read as the reverse complement.
TTCCGCGACGCGTGAGGCCGCGCCGCAGCCGACGTCGCGGAAGCCCGTCCGAGTCGCCTCGGCCGGCGACGCGATCCCGCTCCCGACGGCCTCCGCCTGCGGCTCGGAGGAGGGACGCATCCAGTATTACGGGTCAGCCATCGCGAAAGCCCTCGGGCTCTCGCCCTCGGACGACCTCTCGCTCTTCGACGCGGCCGGGCAGCCGACGGACAACCTCCTGCCCGTGATGGTCGCCATGTCGGTGATCGAGCTCGGCTATCTCCATGCAGGGCCGGAACTCGCCGACGGCGCGATCACGCGGCTCCGGGCGCGCCTCGCGGCGGCCGCCTTGCCCGCCGGGCCACCCGAGGTGTCATCCGACGCCGTGGCGCGATAGCCTACGTTCCTTCTCCAAGCATCAACCCCCAGCCGGTTCCCCCTTGCCCGATTTGTCCGACCTTGCCGCCATGGTCTCGCGCGCCACCGGTGCCGCGCATTCGCTCCGGCTGGCCGGGCAGGACCTGTTCCAGCCGACGCTTCGGCTCGGAGTCACGGGCCTGTCCCGCTCGGGCAAGACCGTCTTCACGACGGCGCTCGTGCATCACCTGATCCGGCGCACGCCGATGCCGGCCTTCCGGCCCGCCGCCGAGGGTCGCATCCGGCAGGCCCGCCTCGCCCAGCAGCCGAACGACGACGTGCCGCGCTTCGCCTACGAGGCCCATCTGAACGCGCTCGTCGCCGACCGGCGCTGGCCCGCCTCGACGAATCGCACCGCCGAACTCCGGATCGACATCGACTACGAGCGCACCTCGCGCTGGCGCGCCGGGCCGGCGACCCTGTCGCTCGACATCGTCGATTACCCAGGCGAGTGGCTGCTCGATCTCGCGTTGATCGACCGGAGCTACGTCGACTGGTCCCGCGAGACCGTCCTGTCGGCCCGCCGCGCCGACCGCCAAGCCTCGGCCGGGCCCTGGCGAGCCGCGATGGCCGGCATCGATCCGGCCGCCCCGGCGGACGAGGCCGTGGCCGGGCAGGTCGCCGACGCGTTCCGGACCTATCTGGCGGCCCTCCGGGACGGGCCGGAATCGGTCGCCACGACCCCACCCGGGCGCTTCCTGATGCCGGGCGATCTCGCCGGCTCGCCCGCGCTGACCTTCGCGCCCCTCGACCTCGGCGAGGACGCGGCCATCGCCCCCGGTACCCTCGCCGCGCTGATGCAGCGCCGCTTCGAGAGCTACAAGACGCGCGTCGTCGGGCCCTTCTTCCGCGATCATTTCCAGCGCATCGAGCGCCAGATCGTGCTGGTCGACGTACTGGCCGCCGTCGATGGTGGGCCGGCGGCGCTCGCCGAACTCGAGGAGGCGCTCGACCGGGTGCTGATGGCCTTCCAGGCCGGGCGCAACACCTTCCTGTCGCGCATCTTCTCGCCCCGCGCGGACCGCGTCCTCTTCGCGGCGACCAAGGCCGATCACATCCACCACACGAGCCACGACCGGCTCGAGCGCATGCTCCGGCTCCTCGTCGGCCGGGCGGTGCGGCGCACCGAATCGGCAGGCGCGAAGGTCGGCACCGTGGCGCTCGCCTCCGTCCGGGCGACCCGCGAGACCTCGATCATGGAAGGCCGGACCAGCATCCGGGCGGTCGCCGGCACGCCGGAGGCAGGCGAGCGGATCGGCGACGACGTGTTCGACGGCGAGACGGAGGCCGCCATCTTCTCGGGCGTGCTGCCGGAGGACCCCCAGGCCGTGTTCTCCGGCGGGCTCGAACCCGGCTCGCTGCGGTTTCCGCGCTTCCGGCCGCCCAAGATCACGATGGATGCCGCCGGCCGCCCTGCCGCGCTGCCTCATATCCGGCTCGACCGCGCGCTCGACTTCCTGATCGGGGACCGGCTGCCATGAGTGATCCGCATTCGCGCCCCCGCGCCTTCCGGCTCGATCGCCCGGATACGGTCACGGTCACGACCGAGAAGCCCGAAATTCCGGAGGCGGTGCGCGGTTCCGCCCGGGTGATCGTGACCGAGGAACCGGACGATGCGATCGACGCCGCCGACGGCGTCCCCGTTCTCCCGGCCCGAGGCCGGCGAACGCCCTGGGCCGGATTGCTGTTCGGCGCGATCGGCGGCCTGGCCAGCTTGGCGATCGGGCTCGCGATCGAGCGGCTCGTGGTCGACCTGTTCGCCTCGGCGACGTGGCTCGGCTGGCTCGCGCTGGCGCTGACCGCGCTCGCCTGCCTTTGTCTCGCGGTGATCGCCTGGCGCGAAATCCGGGGTGTTCTGCGCGAGCGCCGGACCGAGACCTTGCGGATGCGGGCCGTGCAGGCCCTCGCCGTGCGCGACCACGAAACCGCCCGGGAAGTCGCCCGGGACCTGGCCTCCTTCTACGCCTTGCCGGCCGTGCCCGGGGGAGGGCCGAGCGTCCAGGACGCCGATGCCGAGATCATGGATGCCGACGACCGGCTCGCCCTCGCCGAGCGGACGCTCCTCGCGCCTCTCGACGAGCGGGCCACGCGCGCGGTCGCGGATGCCGCGAAACAGGTCTCCGTCGTCACCGCGCTCTCGCCGCGCGCCCTCGTCGATGTCGCCTTCGTCATCTATGCGGGCGCCCGCCTGCTCCGCCATGTCGCCCGGATCTATGCCGGCCGGCCCGGCCTGCTCGGCTCGCTCCGTCTCGCCCGCGCGGCCGTGAACCACTTGGCCGTGACGGGCGGGGCGGCGCTCGGCGACGGCCTTGTCCAGCAGGTGCTCGGCCACGGCGTCGCGGCCCGGATCTCCGCCCGGTTCGGCGAAGGCGTGCTGAACGGACTGATGACGGCCCGGTTCGGCCTCGCCGCCATCGAGGTCTGCCGGCCGCTGCCCTTCATCCGCGAGACGCCGCCCCGCATCGGCGACGTTGCCGGGGAGTTCATGTCGGGCGGCAAAGCGGAATAGGACGCCCTCCACGTCGTTCCGGGGCTCGCGAAGCGAGATCCCGGAATCCACGGAAAGGGCTCCCGGATCGGGAGCGATCCACAGGTGCTGCCAGCCGTGAGTTCCGGATCTGGGGAGCAACGCTGCGCGCTGCACCGCGTCCTGAATGACGGGTGACGATCCTGGAAGCACGCACGCCGGACCCGGCACAATTTGCCGGCCGGGCCGGTGGCGACCGCTGTTCGGGCCGTTTCGTCATCCTTTCCGGAAGATTAACTTAGCGTCGCCAGACACTTACTCGTGGCACAGCGGTTGCTGATCCCTTCCCGTCGCGGTGCCGGCGCGCGTGGTGCGTCAGGCCGGAGGGGGTTGCGTCATGGGTATTCTGAATGCGTTGCAGACGGCGGTCACCGGGTTGTCGGCCCAATCCTACGCGCTCGAGAACATCGCCGGGAACATCGCGAACTCGCAGACCGCGGGGTTCAAGCGGGTCGATACGAGCTTCGTCGACCTGGTCCCGGATTCCCCGGCCCGGCACGAGATTGCCGGCTCGGTCGCGTCCTATTCCCAGCTCACGAACGCGATCCAGGGCAGCCTCAGCTCGACCGGCATCACGACCAACATGGCGCTGAACGGCGACGGATTCTTCACGGTCCAGTCGAATAGCGGCTCGACCAGCTCGCCGAGCTTCTCCGGCCAGAATCTCTTCACGCGCCGCGGCGATTTCCAGACGGACGCGAGCGGCTATCTCGTCAACGGTTCGGGCCAGTATCTCATGGGCAGCATGCCCGGTCAGGGCAACGCGCCGATCAGGATCCCGACGACCCCGCTGCCGGCCAAGCAGACCTCCGCGATCGATTACCAGGCCAATCTTCCGGGCTATCCGAAAACCAAGAATGCCGATCCGGCGGTGCCGGGATCGGAATTGCTCGCGTCCTCGATCGCAAGCGGCGCGACGGTGTCCGGCACCGACAATGCCGCTTTCATGAACCAGTCGATCTCGGGCGGCGACATCACCGTCTACAACACGGCCGGCACGGCCGTGACGATGCAGACCCGCTGGGCGAAGACGGCGAGCTCCTCGACCGGCGGCACCGACACCTGGAGCCTCTACTATCAGGTGAACCCGTCCGCGACCGGTGCGGCCACCGCCTGGGCGAAGGTCGGTACCTCGACCTTCACGCCGAGCGGGGCGCTGACCTCGTCCTCGACGATGTCGATCCCGTCGCTGGTCGTGAACGGCACGACGATCGGCGCGGTGTCGGTCAATTTCGGCTCCGGCAATCTCACCCAGTACAGCGATACCAGCGGCGAATTGTCGAACGGCAACGTGCAGCAGAACGGCTATTCGACCGGCACCCTGAACGGCCTCTCCGTGTCGAGCGACGGACGGGTCACGGGCACCTATTCGAACGGGCAGATCTCGACCATCGCCCAGGTCCTCGTCGCGCGTTTCAACGCGAGCGATTCGCTGAAGCGCATGGATGGCGGCACCTATGCCGAGACCACCGGATCCGGGGCGCCGAGCTACGGGCTGCAGGGCGCCTCCGTGACGGGCGGCTCGGTCGAGATGTCGAATACGGACATCTCGGACGAATTCTCCAAGATGATCGTCACCCAGCAGGCCTATTCCGCCAACACCAAGGTGATGTCGACCGCGCAGCAGATGCTGCAGGACGTCATCAACGTGATCCGGTGACGGCGCAGGCCGGCGCCTAGGCACCCCTCGCCATGGGCCTCTCGACCTCGCTCGATGTCGCCTTCTCCGGCCTGCGCGCCGCGCAGGCCGGGCTCGACCTCGTCTCGCAGAATGTCGCAAATGCCGGGTCGGTCGGCTATACGCGCCGCACGCTCACCACCGAGCAGCAGGTCGCAGGCGGCCGCACCATCGGGGTCGACGTCCAGGGCGCGAGCCGCACGCTCGACACCCTGGTCCAGCGCCAGCTCCGGCTCGAACAGGCGGGCGCGAGCTACGCGGCGATCCGGGCTTCCGCCCACGGCGTCCTGAACCGAATGTTCGACCAGCCGGGCGGAACGGGCGCGCTGTCCTCCCTCGTCGACACCTTCACGAGCAAGCTCCAGGCGCTCGTGAACAATCCCTCGTCCTATGCCGCGCAATCGGAGGTGCTCTCTGCCGCGACCGGGCTCGCCGGATCGCTGAACGATCTCGCGGGCCAGGTGCAGTCGCTCCGGCAGGATGCCGAGGACGCGCTCGGCCAGGCCGTCTCGAAGGCGGACGGCCTCCTGAAAGGGATCGCGACCTTCAACGCGAAGATCGTCGCGACCCCGAGCGCGGCGCTGCAGGATCAGCGCGACGCCCTTATCGACCAGCTCTCGACCTTGATGGACGTCAAGGTCACGGCGCAGCCGAACGGGTCGGTCCAGGTCGCGACGACCGGCGGTCTCCAGCTCGTCGACGGGGTCCGGGCGACGAGCCTCAGCTTCGATGCCAAGCCGCTCGGGCCTTCGTCGGCCTACGATCCCGATCCGGCGAAGCGGAATGTCGGCACGATCACGGCGACCGGCCCCGATGGGTTCGGCCGGGACATCCTCGCGGACGGCCTGATCCGCTCGGGCGAGATCGCCGCGCAGCTCGAACTGCGCGACCGGACATTGCCGCAGGCCCAGGCGCAGCTCGACCAGCTCGCGGCCGGACTCGCCGCCTCCCTCTCCGACCGGACCGTCGCCGGCGCGCCGGCCACGTCCGGCGCCGCGACCGGATTCGACCTCGACCTCTCGGCCCTGCAGGCCGGCAATCCGGTCACCGTCTCCGTGCAGGACCCGGGCGGCGCCACCCGCACGCTGACCTTCGTCAGGGCGACGAGCGCCACTGGCGCGGCCGCCGCGACCCAGGCCGGCCAGATCGGGATCGACCTTTCGGGCGGGCTCGCCGGCGCGGTCACGACCATCGGCACCGCCTTGGGCTCGGCCTACGCGGTCTCGAACCCGGCCGGCACGACGCTTCGGGTGCTGAATAACGGCGCGACCAGCAGCGTCACGGCGCTCTCCGCCCAGGCGACCGTGACAGGCCTCGGCTCCGGCAACCCCGAAATCCCGCTTTTCGTCGATGGCGGGCGGGCCAACGCCACCTATTCTGGCTCGTTCGAGGGCGGCTCGCAGCTGGCGGGCTTTGCCGGCCGGATCGCCATCAACCCGGCCGTCGTCACCAACCGCTCGACGCTGATCGCCTACGGGCCGGCGGTGCCGGCCGGGGACACGACCCGTCCCTCGCTCCTCCTCGACCGGCTCACGGACGCGACGCGCTCCTTCTCCGGCGCGGCCGGGATCGGCGGCTCCGACGCGCCCTGGACGGGAAGCGTCGCGGGCTTCGCCCAGCAGGTCATAAGCTCCCAGGCGGCCGACGCGACGGCGGCTATGAATCTCGACGAGGGCCAGCAGGTCGTGCTGAACGCGGTGCAGAGCCGCTTCTCCGACCAGGCCGGGGTCAATATCGACACCGAACTGACGCAGCTCATCCAGCTGCAGACGGCCTATGGCGCCAATGCCCGGCTGATCACGGCCGCAAAGGACATGATGGACCTCCTCCTGAGGATCGGCGGGTGAGCATCCAGCCCTATGGCAGCGGTGCGCTGGCGGCCCGTCAGGCGGTCGACGCCTTCCGCAATCTCAAGACGGACCTCGCGAGCCTCGAGGGCCAGCTCTCGACGGGTCGCGCGGCCGACAACTATGCCGGCCTGGGCGCTGGGGCCGCCACGAGCCTCTCGACCCGGAGCGCCCTCTCAACCCTAGAAGGCTATGCGGCCAACGTGACGGACGCCAAGGTGCGGGTCAGCCTGATGTCGCAGGCCGTGGGTCGCCTCGCCCAGATGGCCTCCGGCCTGGCGACGAGCCTGCCTCAGGGGTTGAACGGGAATCCGGTCGGCCAGACCAGCTCCACCATCTCCGCATCGGACGCGCTGCAACAGGCGATCGAACTCCTGAACACGGACATGGGCGGGCGCTATCTCTTCTCGGGCCGGTCCGCCGATACCGAGCCTGTCGCCTCGTATGCGAGCCTCATCGACGGCGAGCCCGGCCGGGCCGGCCTTCGTCAGCTCATTGCCGAGCGCAAGGAGGCCGATCTCGGCGCCGGTGGGCGTGGCCGGCTGGTGCCGGGCGGGTCGGGCATCGATGCGACGCTGACGGAGGAGGCGGCCGGCCTGCCCTTCGGCATGAAGCTCACCTCGGCCACGGCGACCGGGACCGGGATCACGGCCGCCCGCTCCGCGGGACCGCCGCCCTCCGTCGCAATGAACGTGGCCGCCCAGCCCGCCGATGGCGACGCGGTCACGATCGAGTTCGGCCTGCCCGACGGCACGAGCGAGCGGATCACGCTCACGGCGCGCGCCGACGGTGCGATCGGGCCGTCGGCGAACGCGTTCGCCATCGGGGCGACGCCCGCCGCTACGGCCGCGAATCTCCGGGCCGCCCTCGACGCGGCGGTGCGGACGACCGCCACGACGGCGCTCGCCTCCGCCTCGACCCGGAAGGCGGCCGAGTCGTTCTTCGCGGGCTCCGCCTCTTCGCCGCCGGAGCGCGTGGCCGGACCGCCTTTCGCGACTGCGACCGGGACAGTCCCGGGCACGAGCGCGAATACGACCGTCTGGTATGCCGGGGATGACGCGGCCGGCTCCGCTCGCGGGACCTCGCCGGTCCGGACCGGCGACGGCGCGGGCGTGGCCATCGGGGCGCGGGCGAACGAGCCCGGAATCCGGAGCGTGCTGGCCGCGCTCGGCGCGCTCGCGGCCGACACCTTCCCGGCGAGCGACGCGACATCGGCCGCCCGCTACACCGCGCTGGCGCAGCGCATCTCGGCAGCTTCCGGAACCTCGCCCGTCCAGGACATCGCGACGGATTTCGGCGTGGCGAATGCCCAGCTCGGCCAGGCCGCGACTCGGCTCTCGGCCGCCAAGGTGCAGCTGAACGACACCCTGGGCGAGGTCGAGAATGCCGACCCCAACGAGGCCGCTGCCAAATTGCTGGCCACGCAAACACGGCTTCAGGCCAGCTACCAGGTCACCTCGACCGTCGCCCAGCTCTCGCTCGTGAACTTCATCTGAGGAAGCGCTCCGGCGCGAGGTCGGCGGCCCGGATTCCGGCTGCCGTCAGGTCCGCCGGGAGCGTGCCTCCCAGGATCAGCTCACCGGCGGCGCGGCCGAGCGCCGGCGCGGTCTGGAACCCGTAGCCGCCCTGGCCGGCGAGCCAGAAGAACCCGGCCTGACGCGGATCGAATCCGACGACGGGCGTACGGTCCGGCGCGAAGGTGCGCAGACCCGCCCAGCGACGGACGATGCGCCGGACCGGCAGGTCGAGCAGCGCTTCGACGCGCTCCGCCGCGGTCGCGACGTCGATCTCCTCCGGTTGCGCGTCCGTCGGCTCGCTGTCGGTCTCGTCGGCCGGCGAGGCGAGGAGGAGGCCCGCTTCGGGCTTCACGTAAACCTCCTCGTCCGCCCCGATCACCATCGGCCAGGCCGCAACGTCGAGGCCGGCCGGCGGCTCGAAGACGAAGGCCGTGCGCCGCTTCGGCCGGAGGCCCAGGGGTGCGAGACCGGCCAAGCCGGCGATCCCGTCGGCCCAGGCCCCGGCAGCATCGATGACGATCGCGGCCGAGACCGGTCCGGCCCGGCTCTCGATGCGCCAGCGGACGCCGTCATGGGCAAGGGCCGTCACCTCGGCTCGGGTGACGACCTGTCCGCCCCGCGCGCGGACGATTCGGAGAAAGCCGGACAGGAGGGCGTGGGTGTCGATGTCCTGCGCATCGGGCTCGAACACCGCCGTCGTCGCCACATCCGGCCGAAGCAAGGGGACGAGCGATCGAGCCTCCTCGCCGGACAGGGCCCGGACGCTCGGGACGAGCGCCTGAGCGTCGCGGAGCAACGTCGCGAGCTGCGCCTCGTGCCGTTTTGCGCCGACATGGAGAGCGCCGCGCGGAGCGAGGAGCGGATGAGTTGCGAAACCCTCCGGCGGCCGTTCCAGGAAAGGCCGGCTCGCCACCGACAGCGCCCGGACGACGGCGTTGCCGTAGGTTTCCGAGAACAGGGCGGCGGAGCGGCCCGAGGCGTGATAGCCGGGCTGGTCCTCGCGCTCGAGGAGCACCACCGAGCGCTCGGCCGCAAGATGCGCCGCAGCCGATGCCCCCGCGATGCCGCCTCCGACGACCGCGACGTCGACCTCGATCACGGCTGTCCGTGCTCGAGCTTCACCGCCGCCCGGTCGACCGTTCCGGCCGATGTCATGGGCAGTTCACGGACGAAGCTGATCGCCTTCGGCCGCTTGAACCGGGCGATGCGGGTTCCGACGAACTCGATCACGGCGGCCTCGTCGGGCTCGGCCCCGGGCCGTCGGACGCAGACGGCCTTGACGATCTCGCCCCAGCGCGGGTCGGGCACGCCGATGACGACGGCCGCCTCGATGTCGGGATGCTCGCGGAGCGCGCGCTCGACCTCGGCCGGATAGACGTTCTCGCCGCCGGACTTGATCAGCTCCTTGGCGGGCGAACGGCCCGCGTAGAACAGGTAGCCCTCGTGATCGAGCCGGCCCATGTCGCCCGTATGGTGCCAGCCGGCCCGAACGGTCGCGTCGGCCTCGTCCGGCCGGTTCCAATAGCCGCCGAAGACGAGCGGTCCCCTGACCACGATCTCGCCGGTCTCCCCCATCGCGAACGGACGGTCGTCCTCGCCCACGATCTCGACCAGCGCGAGCGGCCCTGCCCTGCCGGCCGAGCCGGGACGTTCGGCATGGGGTGCGAAGGTGACGAAGCCCGAGGTTTCCGACTGGCCGAAGCCCGACCAGAAGCGCGCGCCCGGACATTGCTCCTCGAAACGGGCGATCGTCTCCGGCGCGTCCAGGCCCCAGACGGCCCTGAGAGAGCCGAGTTCCTGCCCGCCCTCCACGGCCGCGTCCAGGATGCCGGCCAGCATCGGGGCGAATTCGAACAGGGCGGTCACGCCCTGCGCGGCGACGGCGTCGGCCGATGCCGCGGGTTCGAAGCGCCGCATCAGCACGGTCTCGCCGCCGGCCTGCTGCACCGCGAGGCAGAGGCCGAGCCCGGCGATGTGGAAGAGCGGCAGCGCGCCGAGCGCCACGTCGGCCGGCGACAGCCCCCAGCATTGGGCGAGCTGCAGATTCTGCGCGATGAGGTTCCGGTGGCTCAGGACCGCGCCGCGCGGCTGGCCCCCGACCGCGGCCGTGTGGATGATGAGGAGCGGGTCGTCCGAGCCGACTTCCGTGCTGCCGGCCGCCGCGGGCGAGCCGTCGGCGAGGTCCGCGAAGGGCCGGAACGGCGCCGCGGCCTCGTCGAGGAGATACCAAACCGTTGAGGGCCCGAGCGTCTCCAGGCACGGCCGGAGCGCGGGCGCGAAATCGGGCTCGGCGACGACGAGGACCGGGGCGACGTCGCCCAGCGCATAGGCCACCTCCTCGGGGGAGAGTCGCCAGTTCACCGGCACCAGGATCGCGCCGAGCCGCGCGGCGGCGGCGAGGAGATCCAGCATCTCGGGCCGGTTCGCGGAGACGAGGCCGACCCGGTCGCCCCGTTTCACCCCGGCTGCCGCCAGTCCGCCGGCGAGCCGCTCGGCCCGGGCGAGGGCCTCGCCGTGGCTGATCCGCTCGCCCTCGAAGATCAGGGCCGGCGCGTCGGGCCGCGCGCGCCCGTTGCGGGCCACGATGTCGAACCAGGTGAGATCCCGTACGGCCATGCGGCGATGTTCCTCGACGGCCGGCTTTGATCCGGCGGGCCGTCCGTCGTCAACCCGATAGTCGGGCGATGTTGCGGTGTGGGCGTGACCGGCGGCGGGTCAGTCGCGCAGGCGCGTGAAGCGTGGCCGCCAGATGCCGAGCACGACATTCACGGTCGCGACCGCGAGCAGCACCCACAAGGTGTTCCGCTCCGCCGCGAGCACACCCGTGAGGCTGGCCGGATCGACCCGCCCGGCCAGCGCCGCGGCGCTCTGCTCGGCCTCCTCCTGCATGGGACCCAGGATGCCGACGAAGCCGCTCTCGAAGATGAGGATGCCGGTCGCGAGCTTCGCCAATGCCCAGCCCGCGCTGTGGTAGCCCGGGTTCAGCCCGATCGCGAGCAGGCCGGCGACCAGCGTCAGCCCGAGCGAGGGAAAGAAGATCCAGGTCGCGATCGAACCCATCGCACCCCGGATCAGCGCGTAGGAGGCGAGCGACGAGGGCGGCGGCGCGACGGAGAGCAGGACCAGCAGCGACGCCATCGATCCCATCAGGCCGATGGCGCCGATCGTGTGGAGGAATTTCAGGAGTTTTCGCATGCTCACCCCGGAGCTTGCGTCATCCGTCCGGGGCTAAGGCCCGGCGCAGGAGAGGCGTTGAGGACGCCCGACCTTCCGCCGCCCGGTCGCGCCAGGCAAGTGCGGCCCTAATCCAGCAGCGAGCGGCCCGTCATCTCGGGCGGCTGGTCGAGGCCCATCAGGGCGAGCAGCGTCGGCGCGAGGTCGGCCAACCGGCCCTCGCGCAGGGTTGCGCCCGGCACGCCCGCGAGGACGACCGGAACCGGGTTCGTCGTGTGCGCCGTATGCGGGCCGCCCGTGACCGGGTCCCGCATCAGCTCGCAATTGCCGTGGTCGGCGGTGACGAGGAGCGCGCCACCGCTCGCCCGGACGGCGTCCCAGATCAGCCCGAGCCCGGCATCGGCCGCCTCGACCGCCCGGATCGCGGCCGGGAGACTGCCGGTATGGCCGACCATGTCGGGATTGGCGAAGTTCAGGACGATGAGGTCGAAACGGCCGGTCCGGATCGCCTCGACCGCCTTCCGGGCCAGTTCCGGCTCCGACATCTCGGGCTGGAGATCGTAGGTCGCGACCTTGGGCGAGGGCACCATGATGCGCTCCTCGCCCGGGAAGGGCGTCTCGCCGCCGCCATTCAGAAAGTAAGTGACGTGCGGGTATTTCTCCGTCTCGGCCATGCGGAGCTGGGTCCGGCCGGCGCGCGACACCACCTCGCCCAGGATGTTGGTCAGGCTCTGGGGCGCGAAGATGGTGCCGAGCAGGTGGTCGAGTTCGACCGAATATTGCGTCATGCCGAGCGCGGCCGCGATCCGGGGCGGGTTTTCGCGCGCGAAGCCCGCGAAGCCGGGGTCGAGGAGGGCGGCGAGGATCTCGCGCACCCGGTCCGCCCGGAAGTTGAAGCACAGGATGCCTTCGCCGTCCCGCATGCCGGCGTAGTCGCCGATCGCGGCCGGATCGACGAACTCGTCCGTGATATCCTGCGCATAGGCGGCCGCCATGACGCTGGCCGGATCGGGGAAACGCGGGCCGGTCGCACTCGCCAACGCGGCATAGGCCTTGCCGACCCGCTCCCAGCGGTGGTCGCGGTCCATCGCGTAATAGCGGCCGCAGACGGTCGCGATCCGGGCGCCGGCCGGCAGGGCCGCGCCGAGCCGGGCGAGATCGTCCGCGCCGGAGCGGGGCGGCGTGTCGCGCCCGTCCGTCCAGGGATGGAGGGCGACCGGGATGCCGGCCTCGACCAGGATGCGGGCGAGGGCGACGGCGTGATCCTGGTGGGCATGGACCCCGCCCGGCGAGCAAAGGCCCATCAGGTGGCAGGTGCCGCCGGTCCCGCGCAGCGTATGGATGAAGTCGCCGAGCGCCGGGCTCGCGGCGAGGCTCCCGTCCGAGACCGCGGCCGCGATCCGGGGCAGGTCCTGCATCACGATCCGGCCCGCCCCGATATTCAGGTGGCCGACCTCGGAATTGCCCATCTGCCCGTCCGGCAGGCCGACATCGAGCCCGCTCGTCTGAAGAAAGGCGCGCGGTCCGCTGGCCCAGAGCCGGTCGAAATTCGGCTTGTTCGCCTGCGCGACGGCATTGTCGGCCCGCTCCTCGCGCCAGCCGAACCCGTCGAGGATCACGAGCATCACGGGGCGGCGGGACTGGTGCTGCATGGGAGCCTCGAGGCGGAACCGGCGCGGCATACGCCATCGATCGGGCGCTGTCGCGAGTGCGACCGCTCTCCGTCATTCCGGGGCCGCGCAGCGGAACCCGGAACCCACGGAAGCGCTCCTGTCGGGACGGAATCTACAGTCGTGCGGTCCTTGAGTTCCGGGTCTGCCGCGCATCACTTCGTGCTGCACTGCGCCCGGAATGACGGCGGAGAGCGCGGCAGGGCGACCGCCCTACGGCCAGCGCGCCGTCGGCGGCAGGGAGGACAGGATCGAGGCGACGTTGCCGCCGGTCTTCAGGCCGAAGATCGTGCCGCGGTCGTGCAGGAGGTTGAACTCGACATAGCGGCCGCGGCGGACCTGCTGCTCGTGGCGGTCGGCCTCGGTCCAGGGAGTCGCGAGGTTTCGGCGCGCGATCTCGGGATAGATTCCGAGCAAAGCCTCGCCGACCGCCCGCGTGAAGGCGAAGTCGGTGTCCGGCTCGGTCCAGAGATAGTCGTAGAAGATGCCGCCGATGCCGCGCGGCTCGTTGCGGTGCTTGAGGTGGAAATACTCTTCGCACCACGCCTTGTAGCGCGGATAGGGCTGGCCAGGATGTTGCCGGCAGGCGGCCTCCATGGCGGCGTGGAAGCTCTCGGTGTCGGGATCCTCCTGGTTGCGGCGCCGGTCGAGCACGGGCGTGAGGTCGGCGCCGCCGCCGAACCAGGGTTTCGCCGTCACCACGAAGCGGGTGTTCATGTGCACGGTCGGGACGTGCGGGTTCCAGGGATGGGCGATGAGCGAGACCCCGGCCGCCCAGAAGCCAGGATGCTGGTCGGTGCCCGGGATCTGGGCCCGGAATTCGGGTGCGAACTCGCCATGCACGGTCGAGACATGGATGCCGGCCTTCTCGAAGACTCGGCCCTTCAGGATCGACATCACGCCGCCGCCCCCGTCGGCCCCGGAATGGTCGGTGCGGCTCCAGGGCGTCCGGACGAAGCGGCCGGGCTCGGTCGCTTCCGGCGCGAACGGGCCCTCGGCCTCGTCCTCCAGCCGCTCGAACGCGGCGCAGAGCCGGTCGCGCAGCAGCGCGAACCAGACGGGCGCCTCCGTCTGCAGGCGGCTGACCGTGTCAGGATCGACCGTGGCGGAGGCGGGTTCGGCGAGCGGATGGCTGGTCACGCGGCGGCCCGCAGGCGGGACGTGAACGCCTCGCGCAGACCCTGCGCGAGGACCTGGGCCGCGGGGCTCGCGCCCGTGCGGGGCAGGTGCAGCCCGATCGTGAAAGGCGGCAGGTCGGGCAGTCCGGATTCGGGCCCCAGCACCGTCACGTCGTCCGGCACGGCGCCGGCAAGCGCCGCCACGATGGCGAGATCCGTCTGCACCGTTGCGCTCGCGGCATCGAGATTCACGGCGTCGGTCACGATCCGGAACGGGATGTCGGCCTTGCGTAACGCCTCGAACAGGATGGGCCGGAAGGCGCAATTGTCGTCGGACGCGACCGGAAGGGGGCGCCGCCGATGCGCCTCGCCGCCCTTGGCGCCGACCCAGACCAGACGGTCGGTGGCGAGAAGCTCCGCATGCGGGTCGAGCCGCGCCGCCTCGACGACGGCGAGATCCAGTTCCCCGGCCGCGACCGCCGCCGCCAGCATGATCGAGTTCCGGCAGACAAGCGTGATCTCGACCTGCGGATGGGCGCGCGAAAAGCGGCGCAGCACCGCCGGAAGATAGAAGGCCACGAGGTCGTAGGGCACGCCGAGCTTCACCTCCCCGGCGAAGCTACTCCGGGTCATCTCGCCCCAGATCTCGTCGTTGAGCGCCAGCATCCGCTTGGCGCGTCCGAACAGGCGCTCGCCCGAATCCGTGAGCCCGAGCCCGCGCCGGTCGCGACGGATAAGCTCGCAGCCGAGCGTCTCCTCGAGCCGCTTGATCTGCTGGCTCACCGCCGCCTGGGTCAGGTGGAGCACATTGCCGGCGCTCGTCATGCCGCCGGTCTCGGCGACCGCCACGAAGGCGCGCAGCAATGCAGTATCGAGGTTGCGCATAACCGATCCAGCATCATGATCCGTAATGTCGACCATCATGCACATTCGTTTCCATTATTCAACACTGCGGCCTAGACCAGAGCATCGAAGGCTCTTCCCGGTCCAAACCCGGCTCGACACGCAGGAGGTTTCCCATGTCCCAGGCCATGATCACGATGATCCCGTCCGTCCGCAGCGCGCGTCCGGCCTCGGGCCCTTTCACCCGCATGGCGTCGAGCGCCGCTTCGTTCCTGTCGGGCCTCCGGCGGGAGTGGCAGCTGCGGCAGGACCGGCGGGTCCTGCAGGACCTCGACGATCGCGCGCTGGCCGACATCGGCATCGGCCGAAGCCAGGTCGAGACCGCCATCCGCCACGGACGTTCCGACGTCGCCGGAACTGCCGCCCGTCCGGGTCGGCGCGACCCCGGGCCTCTCATGCCGGCGAGCTGGACGGAGTGGCGCTAGGCGAGGCCGCCCCGCTCAGGCTGCGACGACTTCCGCCACCGGCGAGAGCGCAGCCGCCTTGGCATCGACCCAGCCGGAAAGCTCCCGCCAGACGACGTGGCGGATGACCCGCATGCCGTCCGGGGTGTCGTTGAGGCAAGGCAGGTAGGCGAACTGCTCGCCGCCATTGCCCTCGAAATAATGCCGGTTCTCGCCGTCGAGCTCTTCGAGCGTCTCGAGGCAATCGGCCGTGAAACCCGGCGCCACGATCGCCATGCTCTTGGTGCCACCCTTGGCGAGCGCGATCACCGTCTCGTCCGTATAGGGCTTCAGCCATTCGGCGGTCCCGAAGCGGGACTGGAAGGCATAGCGGAACCGCTCCTCGGGCCAACCGAAAGCTTCGCGCATCAGCCGATACGTTTTCACGCATTGGCAGTGATAGGGATCGCCCTTCAGCAGATATTCCTTTGGGACGCCGTGGAAGGAGACGAGGATCACCTCCGGCTCGAAATCGAGCTTGGCGAGGTCCGCCCGCATCTTGGTGACGAGCGCGTCGATATAGACCGGATCGTCATGCCAGGGCGGCGCGACCCGGATGGCGGGCTGCCAGCGCATCGTCGCCAGCGAAGCGAAGACCTGGTCGCAGGCCGTGGCCGAGGTCGCCGCGCAATATTGCGGGTAGAGCGGCACGGCGAGGATGCGGTCGCAGCCCTGGTCGAGCAGGGCCTGGATGCGGTCCGCCGTGCGGGGCAGCCCGTAGCGCATCGACCAGTCCACCGTGACCCTCTCGCCCACCACCTCGGCCATGTGCCGGGCGAGGTCCTCGGCCTGGGCGCGCGTGATCGTCTTCAGCGGTCCCTCGTTCCGCTCCTCGTTCCAGATCTTGGCGTAGTCCCGTCCCTTGGGCCCCGGCCGCTTCGTCAGGATGATCCCGTTCAGGAGGGGCCACCAGATCAGGCGCGAGACCTCGATCACGCGGCGATCCGACAGGAACTCCTTCAGGTAGCGCCGCATCGACCAGTAATCGGTCGCCTCCGGCGTGCCGAGATTCATGAGGAGAACGCCGATCCGGCCCGACCGCACCGAGGGGTGCCCGGCCGGACGGGGGCCGTCTCCCTGGGTAGGGGCAGCAGAGACGAGCGAAAGCGGGTCGGGTCGGGCGGTCATCCTGCATACCTATGGCCTGCCGGCGAAGATGTCAGCGACGGCGTTGCCGCGCCGCCTTGACCGGGCAACGCCGTCGCGCCAGCAAACCGCATGTCCGGACCGTCCGAACCCCTCTCCGAGCGCCCGGTTGCGACCGCGCTCGCCCGGCTGCGGGAAGATGCCGGCGCGGAGGGCTGGTGCAGTCTGCCCTTCTTTAAAGCGGGAGAGGCCGACCGGATCGCGGCCGCGCTGGACGCGGCGGTCGCATCCGGCGCCGATCTGGCGCCGCGGCCGGACCACATCTTCCGCGCGCTCTCACTCACGCCTCTCGACACCGTGAGGGCCGTGATCCTCGGCCAGGACCCCTATCCGAGGCGGGGAGACGCGCATGGGCTCGCCTTCTCCTTTGTCGGCGCACGCGCGATGCCGCCCTCGCTCCGCGTGGTCCTGGCCGAACTCGCCGCCGACCAGGGCTGCCCGGTGCCGCCGACCGGCGACCTGACGGGCTGGGCGCGCGAGGGCGTGCTCCTCCTCAACACCGCGCTGACCACCCTGGTCGGCGCCCCCGGCGCGCATCTGAAACTCGGCTGGGCCGCCCTTGCAGACGAGGTCGTGGCGGCCGTGTCCGCCCGGCGCCCGGCGGTGGCCTTCCTGCTGTGGGGGGCAAGCGCCCGAAGCCGCGCCGCGCTGATCGACGCGGACAGGCACCTCGTGATCGAGAGCGGCCATCCATCGCCGCTCAACCGGGCGCGCGATTTTCCGGGCTCGCGGCCCTTTTCCCGGGCCAATGCGTGGCTCGTGGGCCGCGGCATGGAGCCGGTACATTGGGCTTCGTCGCTGGCGAAGGAGCCCCGCTGAGGCCCGACCGAATTGCGAGTGACCGGCCGAGTTCGAGAGCCGAGAGGCTGCCGTCCGGGCCTCCCGGCCGGTCCGCCGCTCAGGCGGCTTTGCGAAGCGTTCGGGCTTTCGTCTTCGGCTTCTCCGATCCGGCCACCTCGTCGATCGCCGCCATTACCACCTTGGTGGCGTTCTGGTGGACCATGTGGCCCACCCCCCGGACGTGGTGAAAACTGCTGTGCGGGACATCGCGGTGAAGCCTCGCCGACTGGTGGTCGATGTCGATCAGCCGGTCCTCCTCGCCGGCCACGATGGCGACCGGCATCGCGAGTTCGCCGTATCGATCATGTTCGGACCAGGCATTCGGGACCATCAGGGCCGATTCGGCCGCGCTCGCCCGGATCTGTGAGGGCCGGAAGGCCATCTCTTTCGGAAAGCCGCCGAACTTGGCCGGGACACTGGCCGGCCCGAAGATCTTGGCGAGGAAGAGCGGCCACATCAGCCGCGAGAGGATCGGCGAGATCGTGTAGCGGATCACGTCGCCGAATCCCGGAATGGCCGGCCCGGACAGCATCACGACGTCCGCCCGCACGGTCGGGTAATAATAGCCCGAGGCGAGGACGAGGCCGCCGACGAGTTCGGGATGATCGAGCGCGAGCGACATCGCGACGGACGCCCCCCAGGAATGTCCGAGGATGGTCGCGCGCCTCACGTCGAGCTGAACCAGGGCCTCGCGGATCAGCCGCGCCTGCGCCTGCGGCGTCCAGATCGTTGAGCGTGGCCGTTCGCTGTGACCGTAACCGGGACGGTCGAAGGCGATGACCCGGTATCGCGTCGCCGCCATGGCGACGAGA
Organism: uncultured Enterovirga sp.; assembly: GCF_964242715.1. Lineage (NCBI taxonomy): Bacteria > Pseudomonadati > Pseudomonadota > Alphaproteobacteria > Hyphomicrobiales > Methylobacteriaceae > Enterovirga > uncultured Enterovirga sp. The sequence continues at coordinate 86,312 of NZ_CAXTAZ010000003.1, read as the reverse complement.
CCGCTCGTCTCGAAATCCTGGATCATGCTGCCATTGCCATGCAGCAGGACCAGCGGTTCGCCTTCTCCCTGTTCGACGTAATGCAGCCGAACGCCGTCCACTACGAGGAAACGCCCGGTCGGCGGGTTGTCGCGCTCCGCCTTCTTCGCCAGCCGATGATTGACGAGCGCCGAGACGGCAAGAGCTGCGGCCGCGACCGCGGAGGCAGCCAGATAAGGCCGCGCACCGAAGAAAGCCTGGGCGGAGCTGGCAGCCCCTCGGGCCGAGGTGACGGCGGCCTGGGCCGAGGCGGCGGGAGATGCGGATGGGCGGGCCTTCATGAGGCGCGCCCTGGAGCGACGTGAGGTCATCGAGCGATTTCGCTTTCTGGGGCGCCATCGGGTTTCAGCCGAACCGATCATGTTGCAGCGCAATATTCGAACCGGGTTCGGCCGACTTCGTTCCGACCTCGGACGGTTCCGCACTTTTCGGACGACCATCGTCCAGTTCGGAATCGGTCCAGACACGGTGGCGGGCGGCTGCGACATGCGCTAGACAGTCCGTGGCTGCGCCGCGCGCCCGAGCGTTCTATCCGCTTCCCGCGCGCTCCTCGGTTCGGGCACCCCCGGGCGGCGCGCGCTGATCAGCGCATACGGCCGAACACCCCATCAGCGCAGCCCGGCTGCGCGTGTTCGCAACGCGAAAAGCGAGGACCGCCCCATGCCCGAGATCAATTCCTTCGACGCCCGCGAAATCCTGACCGTCGGCGCCCGAACCTACACCATCTACTCTCTCGCCCGGGCCGCGCAGAACGGCCTCGACGGCATCGAGCGGCTGCCCTTCTCGATGAAGGTGCTGCTCGAAAACCTGCTCCGCTTCGAGGATGGCCGGACGGTCAAGAAGGCCGACATCTCCGCCATGAAGGCGTGGCTCGAGAATCGCGGCAAGGAGGAGATCGAGATCGCCTTCCGGCCTGCCCGGGTGCTGATGCAGGATTTCACCGGCGTGCCGGCGGTGGTCGACCTCGCGGCCATGCGGGACGCCATGAAGGCGCTCGGCGGGGATCCGCGCCGCATCAACCCGTTGATCCCGGTCGACCTCGTCATCGACCATTCCGTCATCGTGGACGAGTTCGGTACCCCTCAGGCCTTCGCCAAGAATGTCGAGCTCGAATACGAGCGCAACATCGAGCGCTACAAGTTCCTGAAATGGGGCCAGGTCGGCTTCGAGAATTTCTCGGTCGTGCCCCCCGGCACCGGCATCTGCCACCAGGTCAATCTCGAGTTCCTGTCGCAGACGGTGTGGTCGAAGCGGGTCGAATCGGGCGCCGCCGAACTCGCCTATCCTGATACGCTCGTCGGCACCGACAGCCACACCACGATGGTGAACGGGCTCGCCGTCCTCGGCTGGGGCGTGGGCGGCATCGAGGCCGAGGCCGCGATGCTGGGCCAGCCGGTCTCGATGCTGATCCCCGAGGTCATCGGCTTCAAGCTGACCGGCAGGCTGCGCGAAGGCATGACGGCGACCGACCTCGTGCTCACGGTGACCCAGATGCTTCGCCGGAAGGGCGTCGTCGGCAAGTTCGTCGAGTTCTTCGGCACGGGCCTCGCCGACCTCTCGGTGGCGGACCGGGCGACGATCGGCAACATGGCGCCGGAATACGGCGCCACCTGCGGCTTCTTCCCGATCGACGAGAAGACGATCGCGTTCCTGCGCACGACGGGCCGTACCGAGGAGCGCTGCGCGCTCGTCGAAGCCTACGCCAAGACGCAGGGCATGTGGCGCGACGACGACATGCCCGACCCCGTCTTCACGGACATGCTCGAACTCGATCTCGACACGGTCGTGCCGTCGATGGCCGGCCCGAAACGGCCTCAGGACCGGGTCGAGCTCGACCACGTCAAGAAGGAATTCGCCAAGTCCATGGACGGCGAGTTCCGCAAGGAAGGCAAGCTCTCCCAGCGCTTCAAGGTCGAAGGCGCCAATTACGACCTCGGCCACGGCGACGTCGTCATCGCGGCGATCACGTCCTGCACCAATACCTCGAACCCGTCCGTGATGATCGGGGCCGGGTTGCTGGCCCGGAACGCGGTCCGAAAGGGTCTGCGCTCGAAGCCTTGGGTGAAGACCTCGCTCGCGCCGGGATCGCAGGTGGTCGAGGAATATTTCGAAAAGGCCGGCCTTCAGGATTGCCTGGACACGCTTGGATTCAACCTCGTCGGTTTCGGCTGCACGACCTGCATCGGCAACTCCGGGCCGCTGCCCGAGCCGATCTCGAAGGCGATCAACGACAACGACCTCGTGGCCGGCGCCGTGATCTCGGGCAACCGCAACTTCGAGGGCCGCGTGAACCCGGACGTGCGGGCGAACTACCTCGCCTCGCCGCCGCTCGTCGTCGCCTATGCGCTCGCCGGTTCGCTCCAGATCGACCTCGCGACGGAGCCGCTCGGCACCGGCAGCGACGGGCAGCCCGTCTACCTGAAGGATATCTGGCCGTCGGCGGCGGAGATCCAGTCCTTCATCGAGCGCACCATCACGGCCGAGCTGTTCAAGTCGCGCTATAGCGACGTCTTCTCCGGCGACGCCCATTGGCGCGAGGTGCCGGTCTCGACCGGCCTCACCTACGAATGGTCGATCGGCTCGACCTACATCCAGAACCCGCCCTATTTCGAGGGGATGGGCAAGGATCCGAAGCCGCTGACGGATGTCGTCGACGCCCGCATTCTCGGCCTGTTCCAGGATTCGATCACGACCGACCACATCTCGCCGGCCGGCAACATCCGGGCCTCCTCGCCGGCCGGCAAGTATCTGCAGTCGCACCAGGTCCGGGTCGCCGACTTCAACCAATACGGCACGCGGCGCGGCAACCACGAGGTGATGATGCGGGGCACCTTCGCCAATATCCGCATCAAGAACCAGATGGTCCGGGACGCGTCCGGCAACGTGGTCGAAGGCGGCTACACGATCCACCAGCCCGGCGGCGAGCAGATGCCGATCTATGACGCCGCCATGCGCTACAAGGAGGAAGGCGTGCCGCTCGTCGTCCTGGCCGGCAAGGAATACGGCACCGGCTCGTCGCGCGACTGGGCCGCGAAGGGCACGAACCTGCTCGGCGTCCGGGCCGTGATCGCCGAGAGCTTCGAGCGCATCCACCGCTCGAATCTCGTCGGGATGGGCGTGATGCCACTCGTCTTCCAGGGCGAGGATTCCTGGGCCTCGCTCGGCATCAAGGGGGACGAGACAGTGTCGCTGAAAGGCATCGCCGACGGGCTCACCCCGCGCAAGAAGATGACGCTCGAGGTGCGGGCGGCCGACGGGAGCGTGAAGGAGATCCCGCTCGTCTGCCGCATCGATACGCTGGACGAGCTCGAATACTTCCGCAACGGCGGCATCCTGCAATACGTGCTGCGCCAGCTCGCTGCCTAGTGTCCTCGCATGGCGGGGCTCGTTTGTTGTGAGCCCGCCGTGCTGCGTGGAAACGCGTCATTGCAGAATTATTCGCGCAGAATTTGCCGCGAAGGTAGGCAGTCGCGACTTGCGCTGAATGCGCCGCAGCATAGTCTCGTACCCATGTGATGCGGCGCGGTAGCGTGCATCGCTGCCCTCCTTGGGCGTTTCCTCCCTAGACTTGGGCCGCGCTCATGCGCGGCCCTTTTTCGTCAGGGTGTCGTGGCGGCCGAGAGCGGGGTCGCGATGTCCTCGAGCGAGCGACCCTCGCTGGCCACGCCCCAGATCGCCTGCACGATTCCGGCCCCGATCATGAGGGCCGATCCGAACAGGTAGCCGGCGAAGACGCTGGTGCGCGATCCCGTGTCCACGAGGGCGCCGAACAGGATCGGGCCGGCCGCGCCACCGATCCCGGTCCCGACGGCATAGAAGACGGCGATCGCGAGGGCGCGAACTTCGAGCGGAAAGGTCTCGCCGACCGTGAGATAAGCCGAACTCGCTGCCGCGGAGGCGACGAAAAACACGACCATCCAGGCGATCGTCTGGCCCGTCGCCGACAGCATCTCCTGCTGGAACAGCCAGCCTGAGCCGGCGAGGAGGATCCCGGAGACGATGTAGGTTCCGGCGATCATCGGCCGGCGTCCGACCGTGTCGAAGAAGGGCCCGAGCACGACCGGGCCCAGGAAATTCCCGGCCGCGAAGGGCAGGATGTAGAGGCCGATCTTGTCCGCCCCGACGCCGTAGAAGTCGGTCAGGACGAGCGCATAGGTGAAGAAGACGGCATTGTAGAAGAAAGCCTGCGCGCTCATCAGTGCCAGGCCGACGAGCGCCCGCTGACGATGCACGCGAAAGAGCGCGTGGAAAACCTCGCGCAGCGGCGTATGCGTGCGGACGTGAAGCCGGAGCTTCGGAAGCGGTGCCGGGTCGTGGCGGGCGCCGTGACTCTCGATCTGGCGGGCGATCGCGTCGCCCTCCGGCCCGCGTCCGTGCGTGACGAGCCAGCGCGGGCTCTCCGGCACCCAGGTCCGGAGGAGCAGGATACCGAGTCCCAGCGCGGAGCCGATGACGAAGCACATGCGCCAGCCGTAGTCGGGGCTGAGCACGGCGGGATCGAGCAGCACGACCGATCCGCCGGCTCCGAGCGCCGCCCCGATCCAGAAGGAGCCGTTGACGATGAGGTCGGTGCGGCCCCGGTACTTGGCCGGGACGAATTCCTGGATGGTCGAGTTGATGGCCGTGTATTCGCCCCCGATTCCCGCGCCGGTGAGGAAGCGGAACAGGCAGAAGCTCCACAGATTCCAGGAGAAGGCGGTCGCGAAGGTCGCCACCAGGTAGACCGCGAGCGTGATGAAGAAGAGCTTCTTGCGCCCCCAGCGATCGGTGAGCCAGCCGAAGCCGAGCGCACCCAGCACGGCCCCGAGCAGGTAGGCGGTGCCGGCAAGGCCGATATCGGTGTTCGTGAACTGGAGCGTCGGGCTCGCCTTCAAGGCCCCCGAGATCGCGCCGGCGAGCGTCACCTCGAGCCCGTCCAGGATCCAGGTGATCCCGAGCGCCGCGATGACGAGCGTGTGGAAGCGGTTCCAGGGCAGCCGGTCGAGCCGGGCCGGGATGTCGGTTTCGACGATCGAGGGGGCGGTTGCCGAGGGGGCGCTTGGAGCGGGCACGTCCTACACCTCCGACGGCGTCATGCTGGGGAGGCGCAAAGCGCCGTCTCGAAGGACGCACGGACACGTGGTGCGTCCTTCGAGACGGCCGGCCATGCCGGCCTCCTCAGGATGACGAGGGTTGTCGACAAAGATAGCTCGCCTACGGGCTGCAACATCACCCGTTGTCCTGGAACCCCGGATAGAGCGTCATGCCGCCGTCCACGAAGAGCGACGCGCCGGTGACGTAGTCCGAAAGGTCGGAGGCCAGGAAGACCGCCATGTTGGCGATGTCCTCGGTCTCGCCGATGCGGCCGTAGGGAATCAGCTTCAGGAGCTTCTCCAGCGCCTCAGGCGTTTCCCAGGCCTCTTTGTTGATCGGTGTCCGGATGGCACCCGGTGCGATCGAATTGACCCGGATCTTCCGATCGGCGAATTCCTGGGCGAGCGTCTGCATCATCAGCATCACGCCGCCCTTCGAGGCCGCGTAATTGACGTGTCCGCCCCACATGATCTTCTCGTGGACCGAGGACATGCAGATGATCTTGCCGGTTGACCGGCTCACGTCCGGCTGTGGGCCGCGGCGGAGGAATTCCTTGATCGCCTCGCGGCAGCACAGGAACTGGCCGGTGAGGTTCACGCCGATCACCGTGTTCCACTGGTCGAGCGTCATCTCGGTCGCGGGGGCATCGCGCTGGAGCCCGGCATTTGCGACCAGGATGTGGACGGTCCCGAACGCCTCCCGGGCTGCCTCGATCAGGTGGATCGCTCGGTCCTCGTGCGCGACATTGGCACCGACGGCGATCGCCTCGCCGCCCGCCTCCCGGATCGCGTCGACCACCTTTTGCCCACCAGCCTCGTCGGAATGGTAGTTCACGACCACCTTGGCACCGGCGGCGCCGAGGGCCTTCGCGGTCGCGGCCCCGATGCCGGAGGAAGCGCCGGTCACGACGGCGACCTGGCCGGTGAGGTCGAGAAGAGGTGCGGGCATCGGTGAACGTCCTCCCTTCTAGACCTGCCGTTCCAGGATGATCGTCGAGAGCGGCGGCAGCGTCAGGCGGAGCGCGTGCGGGTGGCCGTGGCTCTCGGCCTCCTCGGTCGCGAGCCCGCCGAGATTGCCCATGCCCGAGCCGCCATAGGCGCTCGAGTCGGTGTTGACGACCTCGCGGTAGAAGCCCGGAAGCGGCACCCCGACCCGATAGCCTTCGCGCGGCAGCGGGGTGAAATTCGACACCACGATCGCGATCCGGTCGGGATCCTGCCCGCGCCGAAGCCAGGCGATGACGGAGTTCTCGGCGTCGTCCGCCACGAGCCACTGGAAGCCCGCGGCCTCCGTGTCGCGCTCGTAGAGGGCCGGCACGGCGTGGACTGCGCGGTTCAGGTCGCGGACGAGCGATTGGACGCCGCGGTGGAAGCCGTCTTCGAGCAGGTGCCAGTCGAGGCTCCTGTCGTGGTTCCACTCGCGTTCCTGCGCGATCTCCCCGCCCATGAAGAGGAGCTTCTTGCCGGGGTGGCCCCACATGAAGCCGTAATAGGCTCGGAGATTCGCGAAACGCTGCCAGATGTCGCCCGGCATCTTGCCGATGAGCGAGCCTTTCCCGTGCACCACCTCGTCATGCGACAGCGGCAGCATGAAGTTCTCCGAGAAGGCGTAGAGCATCCCGAAGGTCAGGTGGTGGTGATGGTAGCGGCGATGCACCGGCTCCTTGGACATGTAGAGGAGCGTGTCGTGCATCCAGCCCATGTTCCACTTGAAGCCGAAGCCGAGCCCGCCCCGGTAGGTCGGGTGCGACACGCCGGGCCATGAGGTCGATTCCTCGGCGATCGTCATGACGCCCGGGTCGGCCGCGTAGACCGTCTCGTTCATGCGGCGCAGGAAATCGATCGCCTCGATATTCTCGTTGCCGCCGTAGCGGTTCGGCACCCATTCGCCGTGCTTCCGCGAATAGTCGAGGTAGAGCATGGAGGCGACCGCATCCACGCGCAGCCCGTCGAGATGGTAGCGCTCGAGCCAGAAGCGGGCATTCGCGACCAGGAAGGCCGTCACCTCCTGGCGCCCGAAATTGTAGATGTAGGTGCCCCAATCCTGGTGGAAACCCTGGCGCGGGTCGGCATGCTCGTAGAGATGCGTCCCGTCGAAGAGGCCCAGGCCATGGGCGTCGTTCGGGAAATGGCCCGGCACCCAGTCCAGGATGACGCCGATGCCGGCCGCATGCGCCGTCTCGACGAAAGCGATGAAATCCTCGGGCGTCCCGAAGCGGCTCGTCGGGGCGAAGAGCGAGACCGGCTGGTAGCCCCAGGACCCGTCGAACGGGAATTCGGTGATGGGCAGGAGCTCGATATGCGTGAAGCCGAGGTCCTTCACGTAGGGGATCAGCCGTTCGCCCAGTTCCCGATAGGTGAGATAGCGGTCGCCCTCCTCGGGCACCCGGCCCCAGGAGCCGAGATGGACCTCGTAGACCATCACCGGCTTGTGGCGGGCATCGCCCTTGCCTCGAGCCTCCATCCACGCCCCGTCGGACCAGCGATGATCTTCCGCGACATGGACGACCGAGGCCTGCGCCGGCGGCTTCTCGGCGTAGAAGGCGACCGGGTCGGCTTTTTCGAGCCGCGAGCCGTCCGCGCCGATGAATTCGAACTTGTAGGGCGTGCCCGGTTGAACATCCGGGACGAACAATTCCCACACCCCGCCATCGTGGCGGAGCCGCATCGGATGGCGGCGGCCGTCCCAGCCGTTGAAACCGCCGATGACGCTCGCCCGCTTGGCATTGGGCGCCCAGACGGCGAAGTTGATGCCGGTGACGCCGGCCAGCGTCACAGGATGGGCTCCCAGCAGCCGCTGCACGTGGTCGGAACCCACCTCGCCGATCGCCGACATCGCCTCGAAACCCGGGATCGGCCCGTAGCTGTAGGGGTCGGCGGTTTCCTGGACGGCCCCAGGCCAGGTGATTCGGAGGCGGTAGCCGGGACGGGTCTCGGACGCGACGCGGCCGACGAAGAAGCCGTCCGGATGAAGGCGCGTCGTGGCGACGGGCTCGCTTTTGCCATCGACCAGGACCGACACCGCTTCCGCGCCGGGCAGCATCGCCCGGATCTCGTACATGCCGCCGCCGGTCTCGTGTGGCCCGAGCACCGCGAAGGGGTTGCCGTGCCGCGCCTCGACGATGGCTGCCACGGCACCGGGATCGACCTGGACGGCAGAGGAGACGCTGCGCGCGCTGCCTTTGCCCTTCACGGCGGGCCCCTTCGGACCGACGGCCGCGGTCGCGTCGGCGCTCGCGCGGATCTCGGGTGCCTTGCTCATGCCGACGCTCCCTGGTCGTCGTCGAGGAGCGACAGGACGCCCCTGACCGGCGTCTCGATCCAGTCGGGACGATTGTTGGCTTCGTAATTCACTTCGTAGAGTGCCTTCGACAGCAGATAGAGGCGGAGCAGCGCGCGGCGGGATTCGTCGTCCGCGACCCAGACGGGGCTGCCCGCAGTCGCCCCCTCGTAGGCCTGGAGATAACTCGTCTCGACGAGGGCCAGCCACTCGCGCGCAAGCTCGGTGACCCGTCCGGCGGATTCCGGCAGGCGCCCGGCCACGTCGCGGGCGGCGTGGTCGGCCGCATAGGCGAAGGAGCGCAGCATGCCGGCGACGTCGCGCAGGGGCGACGTCTTCTGGCGCCGCTCCTCGGCCGGACGTGATGGCTCGCCCTCGAAATCGACGATCATCACGTCGTCCTGCGCGATCAGCACCTGTCCGAGATGGTAGTCGCCATGGACGCGCGTCTTGATCGCGCCGATCGGCGCGTTGGAGAGGCTTTCGATGGCAGCGAGGCATTCGGCCTGGCGCGCGACCAGCGATTGCACGAGGTCGGAGGCGGGCGGCGCGAGATCGCGAAGTGCAGAGAGGGCCGCAAAGGCGCGCGAGGCCTGTTCGCGAGCGTCCGTCGCGGAGACGACGATGTCGTCCAGGGTCATCGGCTCCGCCGCGAAGGCCGCATCCTCGGTCGGGGTCGCGAACGCGACATGCATCTCGCCCGTCCGCCGGCCGAGCGTCTCGGCGTAACGGAGGTAGGACGCGGTCGCCTCCGCCAGCGCATCCTCGTCCTCCGCCGGAGGCGAGAGGGCGAGCGTGTCGAGTTCTCGCGCCAGCCGATCGAGCGTGAGGCGCCAGGCGTCGCCCTGGTTGCGCACGAAGCTTTGCAGGATGCCGAGGGCCACGTGGCGGCCTTGCGGGTCGAGATATTCGATCGTGCCGAGGGTCGCCGGCGTATTGGCGAAGCCCGCGACCTCGGTCAGGAAGCGGCCGACCTCGACCTCGGGATGGATGCCGGATTGCAGGCGGCGATAGATCTTGAGGACCATCGCCTCGCCGATCTGGATCGAGGTATTCGATTGCTCTCCTGACAGGCGCTTCACGTCACCCGCTTCGACCGACATCTCCCGGTCGAAACCCGACGTCGATTCGAAGACGAGCCGGCCGCCGCCGACCGTACGGACCTCGCGGCCATCCCGGATGGCATCGAGTGCGGTCAGCGTGAAATCGGGCGAGGAGGCCGCACCGAAGGCGAGCCCCGTGCGGCGGCCCTGCCGGACGCGGGCCACCGCGTAGGGCAGGTTCGCGTCGCTCTCGCCTTCCTCGAAGGCGAGCGGCATCGAATAGGTCTGGTGCTCGCCCGAGCGCAACTCCACCCGGAAGGATGGCAGCAGGAAGCTTTCCTGGCCGGCCCGGTTCGCCATCACGGCGTAATCGAGGAGCCGGACCGCCTGGACGCGGCCTCCCTTGGCGCCGAACCAGCGCCGGGTCGTGATGTAATTCGGCAGGATGGTGCGCTCGACGGCCTCGCGTTCGCGACCCTCCAGCAGTGATCCGAGCCCCTTGGTCAGGACCAGCGTGAACAGCTCCGGCTGGATCGCGGGCAGGCCGCCCTGCTGGGCGTCGCTCTTCGAGAGCTGGAACCAGAAGAAGCCGTAGGCCGCGAGCGTGAGGAGGTAGGGCAACTCGCCGATCCGTGGGAAGGCGGTATTGCCGGACATCTCGACCGGGGTCGCGCCCGCGAATTCCTGCAGGTCGAGCTCGACCGCCTGCGGCGCGCGCGAGACGTTGACGACGCACAGGATCGTCTCGCCATCGAACTCGCGCAGATAGGCGAGAACCTTGCGATTCGACGGATACAGGAAGCGCAGCGTGCCGCGGCCGAAAGCCCGGCTGCCGCGCCGCACCGCGATCAGTCGGCGCATCCAGTTGTAGAGCGAGGCCGGCGTGCGCGACTGACTCTCCACGTTGACCGCGTCGAAGCCGTAGATCGGGTCCTGGATCGTCGGCAGGAACAGGCGCGCCGGGTCGCAGCGGGAAAAGCCGCCGTTGCGGTCCGGCGACCATTGCATCGGGGTGCGGACGCCGTCGCGATCGCCGAGATAGATGTTGTCGCCCATCCCGATCTCGTCGCCGTAATACATGACGGGCGTGCCCGGCATGGAGAAGAGCAGCGAATTCAAAAGCTCGATCTTGCGGCGATCATTCTCGAGGAGCGGCGCGAGGCGGCGCCGGATGCCGAGATTGATGCGGGCCCGCCGATCCGCGGCGTAGAAGGTCCAGAGATAGTCGCGCTCCTTGTCGGTCACCATCTCGAGCGTCAGCTCGTCGTGATTGCGCAGGAAGATCGCCCATTGGCAGCCGTCCGGGATTTCGGGGGTCTGCCGCATGATGTCGGTGATCGGGTGCCGGTCCTCCTGCGCCAGCGCCATGTACATGCGCGGCATCAGCGGGAAGTGGAAGGAGAGGTGGCATTCGTCGCCGTCGCCGAAATAGGGCGCGGTTTCCTCCGGCCATTGGTTAGCCTCGGCCAGCAGCATCTTGTCGGGATAGCGGGCGTCGAGCGCCGCCCGGATCTTCTTGATGACCTCGTGCGTCTCGGGGAGGTTCTCGCAATTCGTGCCGTCGCGCTCGATCAGGTACGGGATCGCGTCGAGCCGGAGCCCATCGACCCCCATGTCGAGCCAGTAGCGCATCGCGTCGAGAACGGCCTCGAGCACGGCCGGGTTGTCGAAGTTGAGATCGGGCTGGTGCGAATAGAAGCGGTGCCAGAAATACTGGCCGGCCACCGGATCCCAGGTCCAGTTTGACGCCTCGGTATCGAGGAAGATGATGCGGGTGTCGCCATAAAGTTCGTTCGTGTCGGACCAGACGTAGAAGTCCCGCTCCGGCGAGCCTTTCGGCGCGTTGCGGGCGCGCTGGAACCAGGGATGCTGGTCGGACGTGTGATTGATGACGAGTTCGGTGATCACCCGGATGCCGCGCTCATGCGCGGCCTCGACGAAGACCCGGAAATCGTCGAGCGTTCCGTAGGACGGGTTGATGTCCAGGTATTCCTGGATGTCGTAGCCGTCGTCCCGCAGCGGCGACGGATAGAACGGCATCAGCCAGATCGCGGTTACGCCGAGATCGCGGATATAATCGAGCTTGGCCGTCACACCGGCAAAATCGCCGACCCCGTCATTGTTGGAATCGAAGAACGATTTGACGTGAACCTGATAGATCAGGGCGTCGCGGTACCATTGCGGGTCTGTGCGGTCGATCATCTGAGCTCAGCGTAAGAATAAGGCGGGCGATCCCTCGCTGACGCGAGGTTCTCCTTCTCCGCAAGGGAGAAGGAGCGCGGCGCAGTGGCCGACGGTCAAAGAGACCTATCCCGTGGCGGCACCAGGCGCCAGATCACGACGGGGCGTTCGGCCGGATCGAGCGCGATGCGGTGCGACTTGCCACGAAGGGTGAACCGGTCGCCTTTGCCCAAGAGGTCTTCGACCTCGATCGAGCCGTCGTCGGGAAGGCCGAACTCCCAGAGCGGCACCTCGTAGGTGCATTCCTGCCGGTTCTTCGGGTCGAGATTGACGAGGATGAGGAGCGCGTTGTCCTTGGCCTCGGTCATCCGCAGATAGGCCAGGATGTTGTCATTCCAGGCATTGACGAAAGTGATATTGCGGAAGTCCCAGAGGGCCGGATTGTCGCGACGAATCCGGTTCAGCCGGGTGATATGCGGCCGGATGTTGCCGGGCCGGTCGAAATCCCAGGCCCGGATCTGGTACTTCTCCGAGTCGAGATATTCCTCCTTGCGGTAGAGCCCGGCCTCGGCAAGTTCGAAGCCGCTATAGATGCCGTAGACGGAGGAGAGCGTGGCAGCGAGGGTGGCGCGGACGACGAAACCGGCCGGTCCGCTCGTCTGCAGGTAGATCGGATTGATGTCCGGCGTATTGGCGAAGAAGTTCGGCCGGTAATATTCCCCCATCGGCGAATGGGCGAGTTCCGTCATGTACTCGGTCAGCTCGGCCTTGGTGTCGCGCCACGTGAAGTAGGTGTAGCTCTGCTGGAAGCCGATCTTGGCGAGCTTCCGCATCATCTTCGGGCGGGTGAAGGCCTCGGCCAGGAAGATGGCGTCGGGGTAGCGGCCGTTCACCTCCGCGATCAGCCATTGCCAGAACGGCAGCGGCTTCGTGTGAGGGTTGTCGACCCGGAAGATCCGGACCTTCTCCTCGCACCAGAACAGGATGGCGTCGCGGAGCGCGTACCAGAGCGACGGCTTCGACTGGCCGTAGAAGGTGACGTTGTAGATGTCCTCGTATTTCTTCGGAGGGTTCTCCGCATATTTCATCGTCCCGTCGGGGCGATATTCGAACCATTCCGGATGCTGCTTGATCCAGGGATGGTCCGGAGAGCATTGCACCGCGAAATCAAGGGCGATCTCGAGGCCATGAGCATGCGCGGCCGTGACCATCCGGCGGAAGCCCTCGATCCCGCCGAGATCGGGATGGACCGCGTCGTGCCCGCCGGTCTCGTCGCCGATGGCGTAGACCGACCCGACATCACCGGGTTCGGCCGTGAGCGAGTTGTTCTTGCCCTTGCGATTGCGGAGCCCGATCGGGTGGATCGGCGGGAAATACAGGACGTCGAAGCCCATGTCGCGCACATAGGGCAGGTGCGCGATGACGTCGTCGAAGGTGCCGTGGCGGCTCTCGTCGTGGCTCGTCGAGCGCGGAAACAGTTCGTACCAGGCCGAAAACCGGGCCGCGAGCCGATCGGCGATCACGCCGAGCTCGCGCGGATAGCGCGACAGGTTGGCCCGTTCCGCGTGGCGCGCGATCAGCACCTCGTTGGCATGGTCGAGGATGAGGGCCAGCTGGTCGGCCGAGCCGTCGCCGGCCGCCCGCAGCTTCTCCAGCAGGGAGCCGAGATGGTCGCCGTCGACGGTCCCGGCCGCGTTCTCGGCGGCGCCCTCGGCGATGCGCAGGCCCTCGATCGTCTCGAGCCGCACGTCGACGCCGGCCGCGCGCTTCGCCTCGATCTCGTGGTGCCAGGATGCGAAGGGATCGCGCCAGCCCTCGATCGTGAAGACGTAGCGGGCATTCCGGTCGAGCGCGAAGGAGCCCCGCCAGCGGTCGTTGTCGACAAAGCGCATCGGCGCGCGCCGCCACTCGGGCTCGTCCATCGGACGATAGAGGATTTCGGCCGCGATCTTGTCGTGACCGTCGGAGAAGATGTCGGCCCAGACCTCGACCACGTCGCCGACGACGCGCTTGATCGGGGTTTCGCCCGCATCGATCTCGGGCCACACCGTCTCGATGATCACCCGCCCGGCGCCGTCCGGCGCCGTTTCGGCGTATATCGCAGGGATGGTCCTTTCGGAGGTCAGGATCCGGACCTCGCCAGGCGCCAGCATCACGGGATTGCCGGGCGAGAAGACGACCGGCACCTCGCCCGGGGTGCGGTCGACGAAGAGTCCGAATAGGCCGCCGGTCCGGGGCAGGATGTCGGCCGGTTCGATCGTTACCGCCACATCGCCCGGATTGGCCAGGAACAGGATGGCCGAGGACGCGCCCTCGACATGGCCGGCATCGCTCCGGAGGAGCGCCAGGTAGGGCGCATCCGTGGCCGAGAGCTTCGCGGCCGCCCCTTCGACATTGGCAGGCGCGAGTTCCGCCTTCAGCCGATTGATCGCGGCGATCCGCTCCGAGATGTCGATGCCGGTGTCGTGCTCCCGGTCCGCGGGCGTCGTCTCGACCACATGCAGCTTGCGGCGGGCGCCCCATTCGTAGCCGATCGGCATCAAGACGCCGGCGGAGAAAAAGGCCGAGATGGCGTAGCGCATCGCGAGCGCCCGCTCGGCGCGGGCGGTCGAGCCCGCGTCGAAACCGGCCGCCACCCGGTCCATGTCGTGGTTTTCCGGGAAGGCGATCGAGGGCGCGAGAAGGCGGAGCTTTTCGTAATTCGCAAGCGCCCAGGGCGCCTTGAAATCCCACCAGGCGAAGGAGTTGAACAGATAGTCGAAACCAGCCCTCGCGGTCGCGACAGCCTCCTCGTCGGAGCAGCCGAGCGTCTCCGCCGCGAAGAGGACGCCTGGATCGCGCGCCTTGGCCTCGGCGATCAGCCGCCCCCATACCTCCGGCGGGACCTTGTAGGCGGCGTCGCAGCGAAATCCGGCGATGCCGAGCCCCTGCATGCGGGCCATGTAGGCATTCCAGTATTCGACCAGGAAGTCGCGAGCCGCAGGGGTCACGTAGTCGAACTCGGCGAGGTCACCCCAGACGGTGCGCTTCGAGGGGTCGTCCGGATCGACGGCGAAGGGGCTCTCCAGTTCGCCCCACATGTTGCGGAGAAACGCGTCTGGCCGTTCCCCGGCCAGCAAGGCGTCCTTGGAGGCATGATTGACGACGAGGTCGCTCATGATGCGCAGGCCGAGTCCCCGCGCAGCCGCGACGAAGACCCGCACCTGCGCGTCGTCGGAGCCGCCGTCCGGGTCGCGGAAGCGCGGATCGAGCTTCGCCGGGTCCTTGGTGGCGTAGAGGCTACCCGAGAAGCCGGCCTCGTGGAACGGGTTCACATAGACCCAGTCGAACCCCATCGCGGCGATGCGGGGCAACTCGGCGGTCCAGGCCGAGACCGTGCCGACGAGGAGCGGGAACAGGTTGTAGATGCGCGGCCCTGTCGAGACGGGCGCCACATTCGCGACGGGCGCCTGCCGGGCCGGGGGGATTGCGGCCTCAAGCTCCACCGGCTGGGGCTTTTTCGGGGCTCGCGCCTTCATGCCGTTCTCCTCAGGACCGCAACCGGCAGGGCTGCGAAAAGCTCCGAGACCTGGAAGCCGTCCTGTCCGGCATCCAGGCGACGATCGGTCAGCAGGTCCCGCCACGTTCCGACGGGGACCGGGATGGTAGTCGCGTGCCACACATCGTCCTGCTCGGAGGCGGTACTTGCCTGGGCGAGCCCGGCCGGAAGACGGCTCACGACGGCGATCAACTCCTCCCCGGCACCCTGGCGAGCGAAGATGACGAGGCTCGCGGCCGCCGGGCCGGACGCGGTCATCGGCCGGTAATCGCCGTCGGCATACAAGCCCGGCGTCGCCTCCCGATCCGCGAGCAGGACGGCCAGCACGCTCTGCTTCACCCGCCCGTCCCGCCAATGCTGCAGCAGGTCGGGCGGCGCGCCGCCCGCATCGAGCGCGGCCGTCTGGGAGGCATAGTCGACGGGCCGGCGGTTGTCCGGGTCGACGAGCGAGAGGTCCCAGAAGGCCGTGCCCTGGTAGATGTCCGGCACGCCCGGCAGGGTCGCCTTCAGCACGGTGCGGGCGAGACCGTTCCGCATCCCGGCCTCGGCCAGCCGCCGGGCGAGAGGGCGGATGGCCTCCAGGAAGGCGGAGCCGGGCTGGAGCAGGGCGTCGACGAGGGCCCGCTCCGCCCCTTCGTAGGCGGCATCGTTGTTGACCCAGCTCGTATGCCGCTTGGCCTCACGGAGCGCCTTCTCGGCATAGCCGTGCAGGCGCTCGCGCCACGAGGCGAGCTCGGCCTCATCATCCTGATCGAGGAGCTCCATCGGCCAGGAGCCGAGCAGCGACTGGAACAGGATATACTGGTCGTTCGCGTCCGGCGCCGCAGCGCCTTCCACCGTCGCGAGATGCGGCTTGGCCAGTTCGCGCCATTGCGCGAGCGCAGCTTCCCATTCGTCCGGGATCTCGGACAGCGCGGCGAGGCGCCCGCGGGCATCCTCGCCGCGTTTCGTGTCGTGCGTCGCGGTCGCGATCATGGCGTCGGGCCACGCCCGCGCCCGTTCCGCATTGGCCTGGTGGAAATGCTCCACCGTGATGCCGAATTCGGCGGGATCGCCGCCGACCTCGTTCAGCGAGATCAGGCGGCCGAAACGGTAGAACAGCGTATCCTCGAGGCTCTTCGCCATCACGGGACCGGTCAGCTGCTGGAAGCGGCGCCGGAAGCGGGCGACGTGGTCCGCCGCCGGCCGGCCCGCCCCCGTGGTCTCGATCCGGCCGAGCAGCGCATCGGCTGCGAAGTCATGCACCGACCGGTCCGGAAGGGTGGAATGGCGCTTCGCCGAATCCACGGTCGCCTTGATCAGGGCGACGTCGTCCGGCGAAGGCTCGGCCTCGGTGAGGTACGAGCGATAGACCGGGAAGCGGGCGATGATCTCGGTCAGGGCGACCCGCATGCCGTACATCGTGTAGTCGCGGGTGCGGCGGTCGCCATCCGCGATCCGCTTCAGGTCGGAGAGCAGGACCTCGAGTTCGCTCGCGAAGGAGGATTGCAGGATTTCGGCCTTGGCCGCCCTCAGGAGGTCGAAATAGCGGCCCTCGATCCCCGAGAAGGCCCGGTAGATATCCTCGAACCGGTCCCCCTGGCGCGTGTCGACCAGGACGCCGTCGATGAGGTTCAGGACATCGTAGCCCGTCGTGCCGGAGATCGGCCATGGCCGGAGAGGCTCGCCCGGCTCCAGGATCTTCTCGACGAGAATGTAGAAGCCCGGGCCGACCGCGCCCTGGAGAGCCTTCAGATACCCTTCCGGATCCGCGAGCCCATCGACATGGTCGATGCGGAGCCCCTGGATACGGCCCTCGCGCACGAGCCGGAAGACGAGTTCATGCGTCTGCTGGAAGACGACGGGATCCTCGACCCGGATGCCGGCTAGGCTGTTGATGTCGAAGAAGCGACGGTAATTGATGTCGCTCGCCGCCACTCGCCAATGCGCGGGCCGGTAGCTCTGCATCTCGAGGATGCGGTGCAGCGTGCCAAAACTCTCGGCCAGGCCCGGGACGCCGTTCACGACGGCGACCGCACGGGTCATCGCCCGGGTCAGTTCGGGGGAACCGGCCACCGCGGCGGCGAGCCGCTTCTTGAGCGCCTCCCCTTCCTCCGGGAAGGAGGCCCGGCGTTCCGGCAGCGACTCGTCCGACATGGAGCGGAGCCGGTCGGAGACGGCGATCAGCTCGGCATGGCCTTCGAGCGCGTCCAGCGCCGCGAGCGCCCGGTCGAGGATCAGCGGGTAGGAGGGCGGCGAGAGCGGCAGGCGGTGCTCGTGGTGATGGACGCTGAACGAGCCCTCGGCGGCGTCGAAGGCGAGCCGCAGGTCGCCATTCTCCAGCGCCTCGCCATAGCGATCGCCGAGCACGGGCACGACGAGCTTGCCGCCCGCGCCGAGCCGCTCCCAATCGATGTCGAAGGTGCGCGCATAGGGCGACAGGGCGCCCCATTCCAGCACCGAGAGCCAGAGGCCGTTATCGGCTCCGCCGACGCCCATGTGGTTCGGGACGATGTCTAGGATCAGCCCGAGTCCGTGCCGCCGGAGTTCGTCGGAGAGCCGGTAGAAGGCGTCCTCGCCGCCGAGCTCCGGATTGATCGCGCCATGGTCGACGATGTCGTAGCCATGCGTGGATTTCGGCCGGGCGCGGTGGATCGGCGAGGCGTAGACGTGGCTGATGCCGAGCCGCTTCAGATAGGGCACCGCCGCGAGCGCCTGATCGAAGGTGAAGCCTTCGTGGAACTGGAACCGATAGGTGGCGCGCGGCGGAGGGGCGGCGAGCGGCATCGTGGCAGCCCGGGGTCCGCGGCCCTCGGCCGAGATCGCGGAGGCGAGCTTGGCCAACGGCCCGCCCGGCGCGTTCACGTAAGAGAGGTCCTCTTCCAGCTTGCGGCGCCAGTTTGGGTGGCCCTGGGTCGTGCCCGGCATGTTCGGCTGGTTCAAGGCGCCGAGCACGTCCTCGTACTGGATCGCGTTCAGGGCCGACGGCGTCCGGGCGAGATAGCGGAACACGGCCTCGGTCGGGGCCGCTTCGGGCGGCTGCCCGGACGGTAGCAGGCCTTCGGCGGCAAGGGCCTGTGTCAGCCGTTCACGCTCGACGATGCGTTCGTTCCGCTCCGTCTCGGCCCGTTCCGGATCGTAGACCCCGAGCGTCATGCGAAGTTCGGTGTCGAGACCGCGCCACCAGCCTGCGAAGGTCGGCAGGTCGTGCGTGGTCACGACCGTCATGGCGTCGCGCGGATAATCCTCCGGGCGCTTGAAGCCGAGCCCCTCGGTCCGTTCGAAGGCGAGGACCCGGTAGCTGAGGACACCCGACCGCATGATCGCATCGGAGAAGCCTTCCGGGCCCGTCCCGAGATCCTCGGCGATCACCAGTGCCTTGGCCCGATGGCTTTCGAGCCGCAGGACGGCCAGCATCGCCTCGAACGGGTATTCCACATAGGCGCCGGCCGATCCGCCCTCGCCGACCGGGATCAGGTAGAGGCGCTGCAGCTGGAAGGCGTGATCGATCCGGATCGCTCCCGCGTGGCGCATATTCGCCTGGACGAGGGCGCGGAACGCCGCGAGGCCGCTCGTCTCGAGGGCGATCGGGTTCAGGGGCGGCAGGCCCCAATCCTGGCCTTGAGGGGCGAGGAGATCGGGCGGGGCCCCGATCGACAGGCTCTGGCCGAACCGGTCGGGATCCGACCAGAGTTCCGATCCGCCCCGATCCGACCCGACCGCGAGGTCCCGGTAGAGCCCGACCGACATGCCGGCCCCGAGCGCGCTCTCGGCGGCGTCGCCGAGCTGGGTGTCGGCGACCTGCTGCAGCCAGGCGTGAAAGGCGACGCGGTCGGCATGGTCCCGCGCGAAACGGCGGATCTCGGCCGAACCGCTGTCCCGGTAAGGCTCCGGCCAATCGCCGGACCACGACCGGCCCGCCTGCCGGAAATGTTCGGACAAGGCCTCGAAGGTGGCGTGGGCCTCGAGCGGGGCCCCCATCTCGCGCCGGAAGGCTGCCAGGTCGCCGGCGTAAAGATCACGGCGCTCGCTCCACAGCGACTCGAGCACGGCCGAGAGCTCCGCCCAGACGACCGGCACGTCGGTGAGGGCTGCCTCGCGCAGGACCCTTATCCGACCGACCCGGTCGGGCTCGGCGAGGAGACGTTCTGCCTCGCTGCCCCGGAAGCCGGGGATCGAGGCCGGGTCGATATGGATGGCTTCGAGGAAGAGGCGCGAGGACGGCGAGTAGGGGGAGGTCTTGGACCGGTCGGAGGCGAAGAGCGCATGGACCGGCGAGAGGCCGAGGAACGAAGCGCCGAGCGGGGCCGCACCGAGGGCGGCCTCCTTCACGTCGGCATAGCTGCCGATGCCGAGATTTCCGGCCGAGCGGAAGCCGTAGATCTGGGCGGCGAGACCCCAGGCCCGAGCCCCGTCCCGCATCCATGCGGGTTGCCAGCACCTGTTCGGGGCAGCGATGACGGTCGCCTCGCGGCGCTCGCGGCCCATTTCGACGGTGAGGTGATAATAGCCGGCCGGCAGGGCGGGGCAGCGAAGCGCGTGGCGGCCGGGGCCAGACATGACGGCGCCGCGGCCTTCGCGCGTGCGGCCGCTTTCATCGGTCAGCTTCCAGCTTGCGACATCCGCGGTCGGATCGCGAAGCGGGATGTCGGTCGCGCGTCCGGCGTCGACGACCAGGGTGGGTGGGAGGAGGCCGGCCCGGATCGCCTCGATGCGGGCGAGACTATCCGCCACCTCCGCTTCGGTGGAGGCCGGAAACCCGAGATGACCGAGGATGCCGCGGCGCCGCTCGATGTCGATCGCGACCGGCTGTCCACGCGCGTCGATATAGCTTGAAGGGATCCCCGCGATGTCGGCCAGCCGGCCGGTCGCGTCCTCGAAACTCATCGGTGATCTCCGAGCGACACGAGTCCCGACCAGGGCGGAAGGGTCACGCGTCCGGCCGCGTCATGCGTTGCCGGCGAATGCCAGAGCACGCGCCCGATCTCCCCGCTGTCGAGCGTCAAATCGGTCTGTCCGAAATTCCCGACGAACCGCAGAATACCGCTTACATAGCGCCAAACCACATCGACGACTCCGTCCTGCGGAATGCGGCTCGACGCGCCGAGGTAAGGGCTCGAGGTCAGCGGCACGATCGTGTCGCGCCGGATACGCAGGAGCGTGCGAAACTCCTCCAGCACGCCGGAATGTGGCTGCCGGGCGCGCTCGGCATAATCCAGCGTCGATCGCCGGAAGGTCTCCTCCAGGGTCGGGTCCGGGATCTTCTCAGCATTGACCGGGTCGCTGAAGGCGGCAAAATGCCGGAACTCGCGGCGGCGGCCGTCACGGACGGCATTCGACAGGTCGGGATCGTCCGAGAAGTCGACGAAGAACTGGAATGCGGTCGAGGCCGCCCATTCCTCGCCCATGAACAGCATCGGGATCTGCGGCGTGAGGAGAAGGCCGGCCCGGGCGAGACTCATATGCTCGGCCGGACCCGTGAGCCGGTCGCCCATGGCCCTGTTGCCGATCTGGTCGTGGTTCTGGAGAAAGGCCACGAAAGCCGAAGGGGGCAGATGTCCTGACGACGCCCCGCGCGGCTTACCGCCGTGTTTTGACACATCGCCCTGGTAGGCGAAGCCCTCCGAGAGGCAACGCCGCAGCCGGCCGACCGGGTCGTCGGCGAAGTCGGCGTAATAGGCCTCGGACTCACCGGTGATCAGCGTGTGCCAGCAATGGTGGATGTCGTCGTTCCACTGCGCCGTGTGCAGAAGGGGCCGGCCTCGCTCGTCGCGCGCGAGCCAGCCCGGCTCGTTATGCTCGTTTTCCAGAATCAGGTGGATCTGCCGGTTCGGCGCGGCCTCGCGCGTCCGCTCCGCGAGTTCCGCGATGATGTGGCGGTCGCCGTCGTCCAGGATGGCGTGGACGGCATCGAAACGAAGGCCGTCGAAGCGGAATTCACGCACCCAGTAGACGGCGTTCTCGACGAAGAAGTCGCGGACGGGCCCGCCATCGTCGCCGTCGACATTCAGTCCGGCGCCCCAGGGCGTCGAATGCCGCTCGGTGAAGAAGCTGGCCGCATAGGAATGCAGGTAATTCCCGACCGGCCCGAAGTGGTTGTAGACCACGTCCAGGAACATCATCAGGCCAAGCCCGTGCGCCCGGTCGACGAGCGCCTTCAGGTCGTCGGGACTGCCGTAACTCGAGTCGGGCGCGTAGGGCAGGACGCCGTCATAGCCCCAGTTCCGCCGGCCCTGGAACTCGTTCAGCGGCATCAATTCGACCGCCGTGATGCCGAGGGCGACGAGGTCGGGCAGCTTGTCGGCCAGGGCCGCGAAGGTGCCCTCCGGCGTCGCCGTGCCGACATGGACCTCGTAGATGACCGCCTCTTCCCAGGGGCGGCCGCGCCAGGCCTCGTCGGACCAGCGATAGGCGCCGGGATCGACGACGGCGCTCGGCCCTTTCACGTCCTGCGGCTGGTAGCGCGAGGCCGGATCCGGCACGAGCTGGTCGCCGATTCGGTAGGAATAGAGCGAACCTGCGCGGGCTTCGGCGACGGTGGTCCGCCGCCAGCCCCCTTCGGCCTTCGGCATCGGATGGTCCGCGCCGTCCAGGACGAGGGAGACGTTCTCGGCACTAGGTGCCCACAAGGCAAACCGGACTCCCGGCTCAACGATTTCCGCGCCGAATGGGATGACGTGCCGATGCTGCATGCGCCGCGCTAACCTTCATGGTGGAGCAAAACGAGCGAACGAGGCGAGATGGTGAATGTTCCCCCGGGAAGGAGCCGTTGTTCGACATCGTTCGGATGCCCCCGGGGGGTGTCGCTGTCGAAGATCGGGCGCCAGCGCTGACCGGGGACGCTGGGCGCTAGTTTGAAGGCGACCTCCTCGGCGGAACCGTTCGCGAGGAGGAGGATGCGGCGCCCATCCTGGGCATCGTTGCCGATCTGCATCCCGACCACCCGGCGCGAGCCGTCCGCCCAATCCTCCCAGGTCATCTCCCGGCCGGTCGGGCAGAGCCAATAGACGTCGCGCAGGCCCGTGCCGGCCGTGTTTCCCCCGGTCAGGAAGGCTCGGCGGCGGAGCCCCTCGTGGTCGCGCCTCACCGCGATCAGATGGGCGACGAAGTCCGGCAGATCGGGATCCTGAGCGAGGCCGGATTCCCAATCGAGCCAGCTCGTGCGGTTGTCCTGGCAATAGGGGTTGTTGTTGCCGCCCTGGCTGCGCGAGAGCTCGTCGCCGGCGATCAGCATCGGGACGCCCTGCGCGACGATCACGCTCGCCAGCATGGCCCGGATCTGGCGCGCCCGCGCCGCCCGGATGGCCGGGTCGTCGGTATCGCCCTCGACCCCGTGATTGAACGAGAGGTTGTCGTCCGTGCCGTCGCGATTGTCTTCGCCATTCGCCTCGTTGTGCTTGCGCTCGTAGCTGACGAGGTCGCGCAGCGTGAAACCGTCATGCGAGACGACATAGTTGATCGAGGCCGCGGGTCCTCGTCCGCTCGCCTGGAAGATTTCCTTCGAGCCGGTCAGGCCCTGGGTCAGCTTCGGGAGCTGGCCCGCATCGCCGCGCCAGAAGGTCCGGATCGTGTCCCGATACTGATCGTTCCACTCTCCCCAGCCCGACGGAAAGGCGCCGGTACGATAGCCGCCCTCGCCGACATCCCAGGGCTCCGCGATCAGCTTGAGGCCGGACAGGACGGGATCCTGGGCGATGGCCGCGAACAGCGCCGCCCTCGGGTTGAAGCCGTAGGGGTCGCGGGCGAGCGCCGGGGCGAGATCGAACCGGAAACCATCCACCTGATACGCATCCGCCCAATGCCTGAGCGAATCTAGGACGAGCGCCATGACGCGCGCGTGACTGACGTCCAGCGTGTTGCCGCAGCCCGTGCAGTCCCAGAGGCGGCCCGGGTCATCCGGCTGGGCCTTGTAATAGACGGCGTTGTCGATTCCCCGGAAGGACAGGGTCGGACCTTCCAGGCCGATCTCGGCCGTGTGGTTGTAGACGACGTCGAGGATCACCTCGATCCCGGCTTCATGAAGGGCGCGGATCGCGTGTTTCAGCCCGGCCGGTCCGGCCGGGCCGAAATAGCGCGGCTCGGGGGCGAAGAAGTTCAGGGTCGAATAGCCCCAATGGTTGACGAGGCCGCGCTCGAGGAGCGCGGGTTCGTCCGCGATGGCGTGGATCGGAAGGAGTTCGATCGCCGTGACGCCGAGGCGCAGCAAGTGGGCGATCACCGCCGGATGGCCGAGCGCGGCGTAGGTGCCGCGAAGAGGGGCGGGGATGTCGGGGTGAAGCTGCGTCAGGCCGCGGACATGGGCCTCGTAAATCACCGTCTCGCTCCAGGGTCGGCGCGGGCGGCGATCGTCGGTCCAGGCCGGGCTTGGGTCGACCACGACGCATTTCGGCATGAAGGGCGCACTGTCGCGTGCGTCGAAGCTCAGGTTGCCCCGGGCGGAGCCCCGCTCGAAACCGTAGGTTGCGTCGTGGTGGATGCGCCGCCCGAAGAGCGCGCGGGCATAGGGGTCGACGAGAAGCTTGTTCGGGTTGAAGCGGTGGCCGAGTTCGGGCGAATAGGGCCCGTGCACGCGGTAGCCGTAGAGCTGGCCAGGACCGAGACCGGCGACATGGCCGTGCCAGACCGAATTCGTTCGGCCGGGCAGCGTGATCCGGTCGGTCTCCCGGCCTCCGCCGGGTTCGAACAGGCAGAGTTCGACTCCGGTCGCGTTGTCCGAGAAGATCGCGAAGTCGACCCCGCCGCCGTCCCAGGTCGCGCCAAGAGGGCCAGGCGAAAGCTTGGCCGTCACCGTTCACTCATCTGCGAATGGAGCAGTCTCGGCCCGCGCGGTGAGACCAGCTCAACCCGTGGCGCCGACCTGCTCGCCGCTATCGGAATCGCCGGGCAGTGCCTGCAAGGTGTCGACGAAGCCGCGCCACCAATCGTTGACGGTGTGGCGCTCCAGGACGTCCATCATGCTCCGCCAGCGCTCCCGGCGCTCGCCGAGCGACATGTCGAGGGCGCGGGCGATGGCGGCAGCCGTCCCGACAGCGTCGTAGGGGTTCACGAGCAATGCCGCGTCGAGTTCGCAGGCTGCGCCCGCATAGCGGGACAGGACCAGCACGCCCGGATCGGTCTCGTCCTGCGAGGCCACGTATTCCTTCGCCACGAGGTTCATCCCGTCCCGCAATGGCGTGACGAGCCCGACATCGGCCATCCTGTAGAGGCCGGTCAGCGTGGCATGCGGGATGTTCTGGTTGAGATACCGGATCGGGGTCCAGTCGAAATCGCCGCAGGCGCCGTTCGCCTCGCCGACCTGGGTCGCCACCTCCTGCTCGATGCGCCGGTATTCCGGCACCTCGGAGCGGGATTTCGGCGTGACCTGCAGATAGGTCACATGGCCCCGGGCATCGGGATGCTCGGCCAAATACGTGACGAAGGAGCGGATCCGCTCCCGCAGACCCTTGGAATAATCCAGCCGGTCGACGCCGATCACGAGCCGCTTGTCGTGAAGGCTCGCCAGCATCCGGCGGGTCGCGGCCTGGCCGACCGATTTCGCGGCGGCAATCCGGATCGCGTCCGTGTCGATGCCGATCGGAAAGGCCGCGATCCGGAACCGGCGCTCGCCGCTTTCGAACCATCCGTCGCCGACATTGACCGCGAACCCCTCCTCGACGAGGCAGCGCCCGAAATGCTCCGCGTCGCGCTCGGTCTGGAAACCGATCAGGTCATAGGCCGACATGCTGCGCAGCAGCCGCGAATAGCCCGGCAGCGCGCTCGCCACCTCGTGCGGCGGCCACGGGATGTGAAGGAAGAAGCCGATCCGGTTGCCGATGCCGCGCGAGCGCAACGCCGCCCCGAGCGGCATCATGTGATAATCGTGCACCCAGACGACATCGTCCGGCTCGACCAAGTTCGCGAGCTTGCGGGCGAAGAACTCGTTCACACGAAAATAGGCCTGCGTCTCGCGGTCGTCGAAACGGGCAAGGTCCAGGCGGTAGTGACAGACGGGCCAGAGCGCCTGGTTGGAATAGCCGAGATAGTAATCCTCGACGTCCCGCTTCGTCAGGTCCGTCGTCGCGAAGGTGATCGGGCCGACCTTCTGCTGGCGCAGCGCTTCGGCATCGATCGCGGGCCGGGACTCTCCCGACCAGCCGAACCACACGCCGCCATGCGCCTTGAGGGCAGCTTCGAGCGCAACCGCAAGGCCGCCGGCGCCGATCGCGCCGCGCGGATTGGGTGCCGGAACCCGGTTCGAGACGATGACAAGACGGGCGGGAGGGCCGTCAGCGGGACCGCGGCTCGTCTCCTCCGATCGATCCGAAATCTGTCCTCGTCGCGCGCTGATAAGACCATCGGTTGCCGCGACGGAATCACCCCGTCGCAACAAAGGTGACGAACCAAGGCCTGAGCGCTTCAGAGGATTACCGACCCCACCGGACATGTCGAAATCGCCCCACTCAACCTCGACAATAACCGCACCGTAGCAGTGATTGTTCCTGTCCGCATCCCTGTTGCTGGGTCCTGCTCACACGTTTTCGCGTGCAGCACGATCGAGGCTCGTGGCAGGAGGCCGATCCATCCAGGCTGCGAGCCAGTCCCGAAAGGCCGCGGGGCTTGCGATCCGGTGAGCGGCGGCGGTGGCACCTTGTCCGATCTTGACCGACAGCCCACCGAGCGCATTCACGGCCGCGAAGCCGTCCTCATCGGTCCTGTCGTCGCCGACGAAGGCGGGCTTGCGGCCCAGGTAGGGCGGATACGCCATCAGGGCCCGCACGCCACCTCCTTTCCCGGCATGCGCCGGCACGATCTCGCGAACAGCCTTGCCGTCCTGGAGCCGGTAACCGGGACCGAGCCGGAGAGCGAGTTCCGCGGCGGCCGCGGCGGCCTCGCCGGCCGCTTCGGGGGCCATCCTCCAATGCACGGCGACACCGACGCGCTTGTCCTCGACCACCACGCCCGGATAGCCGGCGAGGCGAGTGCGCAGGGCCGCGATCTCGGGTCCGAGTTCCGCCAGTCCGGCCGGCCTCGACATGTGACTCCCGACGCGCAACTCGAGTCCATGCAGGCCGCAGATGTCCAGCCCGAGATCCGGCAGCAGGCCGTCAACATCGGTGATCGTCCGCCCGGTGACGATGGCGAGAGCGCCGCCGAGCCTCTGTTGCAGGTCCGTGAGCGTATTCCGAAGCCCCGGTTGCACGACCACGGCCTCCGGCCGTTCGGCGATGTCGACCAGCGTGCCGTCGAAATCGAGGAACAGCGCCCAGCCGGCCGCGTCCGAGTATCCGGGCTCCGCCGTCATGCGACCCGCCTCCGAGCGTCGTCGTTGTGCCTCTTCGTCTTCACCGGGCAGGGATGCCGGGATTCCCCGATCGCGCCTTCGGCTTGCCGGCCTTCGGGTCCGATGCGGTGGCCCGGGCAGCTTTCTCGCTCGGTGCCGGCTTGGCCGGGGCGGCCGCGGCCTTGGCCGGCTTGCGCAGGGATTTCGCCTCCGCCGGAGCCGTTTCGGCTTCGATCTCGCGCTCGACCTGCAGCCAATGCTCTTCGCCTCGTCCCTCCTGCCGCCCGTTCTCCACCCAGAGCGCATAGGCGCGCTCGCGCACGATCCTGTTCCGTTCCGTCGACATGACCAGCTCCTCTCGCGATCGCCGCTCGCATGGACGCCTCCATTCGGCCTGCTTCGCGACGTGATTCGTGCCCGCATGCTAGCGCTTCGGGCAGCAATTGCCTCGTCGCGGGCGAAGGATCACGGTCGAGGCGCGCGCATTGCGGCGCTGCCGAGGCGGGTCATGAGTGTCATTCGGATCGAGGACCCGGAGGATCCCAGGATCGCGCCCTACCGGTCCGTGCGGGAGCGCGACCTCGCGCGCGCGGACGGGTGTTTCATCGCAGAGGGCGACGTCGTGGTGAGGATCCTGCTCTCCGGCCGGTCGAGGTTCCGGGCGCAGTCCCTGCTCCTGGCCGACACGGCGGCCGGACAGGCTTTCGGGGCGGAGTTCGGAGCCTCGCTCCCGACCTATGCCGCGAGCCGGGCCGTGATGGACCGGATCGTCGGCTTCCCGATCCATCGCGGCATCCTGGCGGTCGCCGGCCGGGGTGACCCGGCCGAGGTGGACGCGATCCTCCCGCCCGGTCCGGCACGCCTGCTCGTTCTCTGCGGCATCGCCAACCACGACAATGTCGGGGGAGCATTCCGGAACGCGGCAGCCTTCGGGGCGGATGCGGTGCTGCTCGACGGGGAGAGCTGCGACCCGCTCTATCGCAAGGCGATCCGGGTTTCGGTCGGGGCCACCCTGATCGTGCCGTTTGCCCGGCGCGGCAGCCCGGAGGCGATCCTTGGTCGCCTGACGGAGGCCGGGTTCCACATCCTGGCTCTCAGCCCGGAGGGACGCGAGGCGCTGGACGCGGTCGCGTGGCCGAAGCGTGTCGCGATCGTGGTCGGCTCGGAAGGCACGGGGCTGTCCCGCGCGATTCTCTCGGCCCGGCGCACGATCCGGATCGGCATGGCGCCCGGCTTCGATTCGCTCAATGTCGCGACCGCCTCGGGGATCGCGCTGCACGCCGCCTGGTCTGGCTCGGCACGCCCGGGTGCGCCCGATTGACGGCCGCGCGCCCCGGACCCACGTTAGTCGGCCGCGCCGCCATCCGTGGCATCTGAGGAGGCATCCCCCGCATGACGATCAGGGTATCCGGCAAGAACCTCGATATCGGCGACAGCCTCCGCTCCCAGGTCGAAGAGCGCGTGACGGCTGCCCTCGCGAAATACGCGGATGGACGCGGCTCCGGCCACGTCGTCGTGTCGCGGGACGGGTCCGGCTTCCGCACGGAATGCGTGGTCAATCTCGGCTCCGGCATGACCCTGGAATCGGCGGGCCTCGCCAACGATGCGTATGCGAGCTTCGACCAGTCCGCGGTCCGGATCGAGAAGCGCATGCGGCGGCACAAGCGCCGGATCAAGGACAGGCTCGGCGACGGCGCGGCCGGCAAGAGCCCCGAGGCGATCGAGACCGCCTACGCTATCCTTGAGTCTCCGGCCGAGACCGAGGTGGACACCGACACCGAGGAATACCATCCGGTCGTGATCGCGGAGACGACCCGCCCGATGAACCGGCTCTCGGTGAGCGAGGCGGTGATCGAACTCGACCTCACGGGCGCCCCGGTGGTCGTCTTCCGGCATGCTGGCAATGGACGGGTGAACGTCGTATATCGCCGCGGCGACGGGTCCATCGGGTGGGTCGACCCCCCGTCGACGGATCACTGAGACCTTCCTGGCCCGAGGCCTGCAAGGCCGAGGGCGTCACCGGGCGATGCCGGAAGCTGGATCGAGCGTTCGAGCGATGCCACAACTCGATTTCCTGTCGCCCGACGCGATCGCGCCGGCTCTCCGCGCGAGTTCGAAGAAGCAGGCTTTGCACGACATCGCCGCACAGGCCTCCCGCCTCGTCGGCCGTGATGAGCGCGAGATCTTCGACACGCTGCTGCAACGCGAACGCCTGGGCTCGACCGGTATCGGCGAAGGGATCGCCATCCCGCACGGCAAGCTGCCGAAGCTCGACCGCCTGTTCGGGCTCTTCGCGAGGCTCGAACGGCCGATCGATTTCGAGGCGATCGACGGCGAACCCGTCGACATGCTGTTCCTGCTCCTCGCTCCGGAAGGGGCCGGCGCCGATCACCTCAAAGCGCTTGCCCGGATCGCCCGCATGCTGCGCGAGCCCGGCATCCACGGCCGGATCCGGGCCGCCCGCGATGCCGGTGCCCTCTATGCCGTGCTGACCCAGGAACATACGCCCCGCGCAGCGTGAACCTCGCTCGTTTGGGGCACGTACACAGGGTCGTGAGGGGGCGGAACCGCCCCATGACGGAGAGGCTTGGGCTCGATCCAAATCGAGAGGAACCCATGTCCATCCGTCACCTCACGCTGGCGCTCGCCGCCAGTACGGCGCTCGCCACTGCGCAACCCTGGCCGGCACTGGCGCAATCCCCGACAACGCCGTCCGCTGCCATGCCGGCGACCGATCCGAACGCCAAAGCCGATCCCGACATGGCGAAGGTGCTGGCCGCCCTGGCCGCGCTCGGCCCGAAGCCGATCGAGAGCCTCGCCCCGGGCGAGGCGCGTCGCCAGCCGAGTGCGGCGGACGCGATCATGAAGGTCATCAAGGACGAGAAGATCGACGCGAAGCCCCATGCGGGCCTGACACTCTCGAACAGCCGTTTCGCTGACATGGGCAACCTGAAGCTGCGCTATTACGTGCCCGAGAATTCGAACAAGGATTCGAACCTTCCGATCATCGTGTATTTCCGCGGCGGCGGCTGGGTGATCGCCGATCTCGACACCTACGACGCGTCGGCCTCGGCGCTCGCCCGCAAAACGGGCGCCGCGGTGATCTCGGTCGACTATCCGCTCGCGCCCGAGAACAAGTTCCCGGCTGCGCATGACGAAGCGGTCGAGGCCTACAAGTATATCCTGAAGAACGCCAAGGGCTGGGGCTACGACCCGACGAAGATCGCCATCGTGGGCGAGAGCGCCGGAGGAAACCTTGCCGTCAACACCGCGGTCGCGGCGCGAGACCAGAACCTGCAGAAGCCGGTCGCCGTCGTCTCGGTCTACCCTGTCGCGTCTTCCAGCCTGGACACTCCTTCGAAGAAGGAGGATGCGAGCGCGAAACCCCTGAACACGCCGATGCTGGGCTGGTTCTTCAGCCATGTCCTCCGCAACGATGCGGACAAGCAGGATCCCCGGCTGAATTTGGTCGCGGCCAACCTGAAAGGTCTTCCGCCGGTCACCGTGATCAACGCCGAGATCGACCCGCTTCGATCGGATGGCGACATGCTGGTCGAGACGCTGAAGGCGGCGGGCGTGGACACGACTCACAAGCTCTATTCGGGCGTGACCCACGAGTTTTTCGGAATGGATGCCGTGGTCGCGAAGGCGCGTGAGGCGCAGGATTTCGCGGTCATGCAGATCAAGAAGGGCTTCGGCTCGGGCTCATAGCCGGCATCTCGGCACTGTGCGATCCGGCCCGGTCTGCTCGGCAGGCCGGGCCGCTTCGTGGTCGACATCATTTACGGGCGGGAGGCGGGCGACGTAGAACGCGGGAGAGGAAACCGCATAAGGCAGAACACAATGGACCGACGATCCATCCTGAAGGGAGCCGGCCTCGGCGCCGGGCTCGCCGCTTCCCTCCAGGCGCCGGCGATCGCGCAGACCCAGCCCGAGATCCGCTGGCGGATGGCCTCGTCCTACCCGAAGAATCTCGACACGCTCTACGGCGCCGGCGTCCAGATCGCGAAACGCGTCGCTGCCGCGACCGACAACAAGTTCCAGATCCAGGTCTTCGCGGCGGGCGAGATCGTCGGGGGGCTGCAGGTTCTCGACGCGGTCGGCAACGCCACCGTCGAATGCGGCTACACCCTGTCCAGCTTCTATGTCGGCAAGGACCCGACCTTCATGTTCGAGGCCTCCGTCCCGATGGGCCTCAACACGCGCCATCACAACGCCTGGATGATCCATGGCGGCGGGCTCGCGTTGGTGCGCGAGTTCCTGGCCGACCTGAACATCGTCAACTTTCCGGCCGGCAATACCGGGGCGCAGATGGGCGGCTGGTTCAAGAAGGAGATCAACTCGCTCGAGGATCTCAAGGGTCTCAAGTTCCGGATCGCCGGGATGGGAGGCCAGATCCTGGCGCGGCTCGGGGTCGTTCCGCAGGTCCTGGCCGGGGGTGACGTGTATCCTGCGCTCGAGCGCGGGACGATCGACGCGATCGAATGGGCAAGCCCCTACGACGACGAGAAATTCGGCTTCGTGAAGGTGGCCAAGAACTATTATTATCCGGGCTTCTGGGAAGGCACGGCCGGCACCTCGCTTTATTGCAACAAGGACAGGCTGGCGGCCCTGCCGGAGAGCTATCGCAACGTGCTCGAGGCGGCCTGCGCCGAGGCGAATCTCTGGTGCCTGGCGAAATACGACGCCGAGAATCCCGACGCCCTCCGGCGCGTCGTCGCGCAAGGCGCTCAGCTGAAGGCCTTCCCGCGCGACGTCATGGATGCCTCTTACCGGGAGGCCTTCAAGCTCTACGGCGAGATCGCCGCTCAGAATCCGAAGTTCAAGAAGATCTACGACCATTGGAGCGCCTTCCGGGAAAAGGAACTGCAATGGTTCCGGGTCGGTGAATTCCCGTTCGACTTCTTCATCTACTCGCAGCGCAGCTAAGCCCGTGAGCGCAGCATCGCCACCGCCGGTGAGTTGGTTCTCGCGATGGGGAGGCCCGCAGACGCTTCGCTTTGCCAACGGGGTGAGGGCGCGGCTCCGGCTGAACGAGACCGTGCCTCTCCTCAGCCTCGGCCTCATCGGGCTGTTCGGCTGGGGCTTCGTCACGCTCGCGGGTGAGGTCCTGGACGGCGAGACATTCGGTTTCGACCGGGCCATCCTGCTCGCGCTGCGAATGCCGGGCGACCTCTCGAATCCGATCGGCCCGTCATGGATGGAGGAGAGCGCGCGCGACATCACCGGCCTCGGCGGCCATGTCATCCTCACCCTGATCACGGTCTCGGCTCTGGCCTATCTTGTCATGACCGGCCGGCGACATGCCGCCATGCTCGTCCTCGTCGCGATCGGGGGCGGAATGATCCTGAGCGCCCTCCTGAAACTCGGTTTCGACCGTCCGCGTCCCGACCTCGTCCCGCACGGGGCCCGGGTCTATACGGCAAGCTTCCCGAGCGGCCATGCCATGCTGTCGGCCGCGACCTATCTCACCCTAGGCGCGCTGCTCGCCCGCGTTCATGCCGAACGGGCCGTGAAGCTGTTCTTCCTCGGCGTGGCCGTGGCCTTGACGATCCTGATCGGGGCTTCGCGGGTCTATCTCGGCGTGCACTGGCCGTCGGACGTTCTCGCGGGCTGGTGCGGTGGCGCCGCCTGGGCGGGGTTCTGCCAGTATGTCGCGCTTCTGCTTCAGCGGAAGGGCAAGGTCGAGCCGCCGGCCATCGGGTCTGCGGCCGGCGCGGCCGTCACGACGCCGTAACCAGCCGGGGACCACCCTCGCGCCGCGCTGGGTCGGTTTGGCCGATCAGGTCGCGCCGCCGCTCAGCGATGCTGGCCCTTGCCCCGTCGAGGGCGAGCACGAGGGCCGTACTGGCCCGCGGCCCCGAGGAGTGGTCGCGCGCATGCTCGACCGCCCGGGACAGCAATCCGTCGATCTCCGCGCTGAGCTCGTCCAGCATGGCGATGTTCTCCGCGCCGCGAGCCTCGGACAGGATGGCGATCAAGCGATCGAGCACGTCGTCGATCTTCTCGCGTCCTCGCCGCCGGAAGCGTTGGTAGAAGGCCGCCACGGCCGAGAGGAGGCCCGAGCCGAAGAACGCCCCGAGATAGATCCAGTCGCCATAGCGATCCATGACGCTCTGGGTTTCGCGCTGGAAGTAATCCACCGAGCCCGGGTGGTTCGGCAGCGTGGCGGACGTGGCGGAACTCGCCGTATCCATCTCGGGCGCCCGCATGGAATTGGCCGACCGGGCCACCATGGCAAGGCGCGACCGTGTCTGGAACAGCGACTCCGTCAGAAGCGCGACGACGGAGCGGTCGAGGTCCTTGTGGGCCATCAGCCGATAGCTGACGCCGACGGTCTTCACGTCCTCCTCGGGCCGTTTCGGGCGGCTGCCCCAAACCCCCGCCGGGATGGTCGCGGAGGCGAGTTCCGGACGGCTATGGACCAGGGCGTCCAGGCCCTCGACCCCGAGCACGTCGACCTTGCCGTCATAGCCGGACGCGAGCGCCCGGACGAAGGTCGAGGCCATCATGCCGGTGGGCGCGGTCACGATCGCGGCCGCCTGGATCCGACCCGCCTTCAGGGCCGGCAGGATGGCTTCCTCGGCGAGGGGCAGGACCTTCACGTCCTCGACCTCGACATGTTTCAGGATGGTCGTGATGAGGCCTGGATCCCCCTCATGCCCGAGGACCACGCCGATGGCCTTGCCCGACAGGGCGCTCAGGTCGGAGATCGTGCCCTCCGGGGCCACGATGATCGCCGCAGCCTCCCGCATGATGGCGAGGGTCAGCCCGTTTTCCGGGACGCGGATGTCGGGCCGCACGACGGCCAGGTCGGCCTTTCCGTCGTCCAGCACCTTCGCCGACTCGGCTAGCCCGGCACTCGGCGCGATCCGCAGCCGCAACGCCACCCGCTGCGATTTCAGCTGCTGGGCGAAGGTCTGGAAAAGCCGGGTTTCCGGCGAGTCGGCCGGGCCGACCACCACGGTGAGCGTCGTCGGCGCCGTGAGATAGGCGTAGCCCACCCCTGCCGCGATCAGCGCAGCCGCCAGGAAAACAAGGAGCTTGTCGATGGTCAGGCCTCCTTCAATGCGCATCCGGTCCCGTCCCTACCTTTCCCGAACGGCGGGCGGCAGAGATCGTTGCCTCGTGCGACGACGCGATCGGCCTCGCGCCTCGCGCTTCTACGGCGACAAATCGGGCCGAACTATGCGGGCCAGGTCCGACCCGCCTATATGTCCGGTTTCCGGAACGAGACGAGGAGTTCGAGATGACGATCAAGACGGCGAAGGCGATCTGGAGGGGGACCGGCAAGGAGGGCGAGGGTCGGATATCGACGCAATCGGGCGTCCTCGACAACACGGCCTATTCCTTCAAGACGCGATTCGAAGACGAGAAGGGCACAAATCCCGAAGAGTTGATCGCCGCTGCCCATGCGGGCTGCTTCTCGATGGCGCTCGCCTTCCAGCTGCAGGCGGCCGGGCTCACGCCGACGTCGCTCGAGACGGATGCGGCCGTGACCCTCGACAAGGATGGCGCCGGCTTCAAGGTCACGAAATCCGCCCTGAAGCTCTCGGCCGAGATTCCCGGGATCGACAAGGCGAAGTTCGACGAGCTGGCCAAGGCCGCCAAGGAAGGCTGCCCGATCTCGAAGCTTCTGAACGCCGAGATCACGCTGGAGGCGACGCTTCGCTGACCCGCGCGCGGCGCGGTTGACCGGCGGACCACCCGGTGGTTCACCCATCTCCCGCGCCGCTTCTTCCCAGGGCTGCGGCCCAACAGGTTTCCGATGATCCGTTCGCCGTTGATCAGCGTCATGACCGACGCGGTCATGAAGGCCGCACGTTCGCTGAAGCGCGACTTCGGCGAGGTCGAGAATCTGCAGGTGTCCCGCAAGGGTCCGGGCAACTTCGTCTCGGCCGCCGACCACCGCTCCGAGGAGATCCTGCGGGCCTCGCTCGAAAAGGCGCGCCCGGGCTACGGCTTCGTGCTGGAGGAGGGAGGCGTGGTCGCCGGCAGCGACGCCACCCACCGCTGGCATATCGATCCGCTCGACGGCACGACGAACTTCCTGCACGGCATCCCGCATTTCTGCATCTCGGTCGGGCTCGAGCGCGAGAACCAGATCGTGGCCGGCGTGATCTACGATCCGATCAAGGACGAGATGTTCATGGCGGAGCGCGGCAAGGGCGCCTTCGTCAACAACCGGCGCCTGCGGGTGGCTGGGCGGCGGGAGATGGCCGACGCGATAGCATATTGCGGTCTCCCGCATATCGGCCGTCCGGCCCATCCCCGCTTCCTCGCCGAACTCACCACGGTGATGTCGACCTGCGCCGGGCTCCGCCGGATGGGGGCGGCGGCGCTCGACATGGCTTATGTCGCGGCTGGCCGGGCCGACATCTATTGGGAACGCGACATCCAGACCTGGGACATCGCGGCCGGGATCGCGATCCTGCGCGAGGCCGGCGGCTACGTGTCGGATTGCGATGGCGGCAGCGACCCGATGCAGACCCTCTCGGTCTGCTGCGGCAACGAGATCCTGCACGGCCAGTTTCTCGCGCTGCTGAAATCGTCCCGACGGGTGCCGGCCGCGGCCGGCGAGGCTGCGCCGGCGGGTCGCGCTTGATCCGCGCCGGCGGTCCGGCCACACTGGCTGAGCGATGTTGAACCCTTCGCCGATCCCGGACGTGCGGCCGCTCTCCTCGCCGCGGATCTATCTTGTCCGGATGGCGGTCTTCCTCATCCTGTGCGGGTTCCTGGTCCTCGTCCTCTACCGCCAGCTTCTGACCGCCTTCTTGGGCAATCCGGGTCTCAACGCCGTGATCATCGGCGTTCTCGGCGTCGGCATCGTGCTCGCGGTCCGGCAGGTGTTCCGACTCTTCCGCGAGATCCGCTGGGTCAACAATGTCAGCGGCGCGAACAGCCGGACGCTCGCCCGGCCGCCTCTTCTCCTCGCGCCTGTCGCCGCGCTGATCGGCGATCCCCGCTCGCGGGCGACGCTGTCGGTCGCGACCATGCGGTCGATGCTCGATTCCATCTCGGCGCGGCTCGACGAGAATCGCGAGCTCGTGCGCTACCTGGCCGGGCTCCTCGTCTTCCTCGGCCTTCTCGGGACGTTCTGGGGCCTGATCGACACGGTGAATTCGGTCGGTCGCATCATCGGTTCGCTCCGGACCGGGGCGGAGGCCTCGATCCTGTTCGACGAACTCAAGACAGCACTTGCGGCCCCGCTGGCCGGCATGGGCATCTCGTTCTCGGCCTCGCTCTTCGGTCTCGCCGGATCGCTCGTCCTTGGCTTTCTCGATCTCCAAGCCGGCCAGGCCCAAAACCGCTTCTACACCGAGCTCGAGGATTGGCTCGCCACCGCCACGACCGGCGACGCGCTCGGTTTCGCCTCCGAGGGCGGTGAGCCGGCCGCCGCCCAGCCCGATGTCGCGGCGGCGCTGAACCGTCTGGCCGATGCGGTCGGCCGCGGTAGCGGCGACAGGTCGGCTGAGGCGATCGCGAGCCTGGCCGACAGCATGCAGGCCGCCGTCCAGCATATGCGCTCCGAGCAGCAGGTGGTCCGCACCCTGGTCGAGGCTCAGGTCGAGCGTGACCGGGAAATGCGGGCCATGATCGAGCGGCTCGGGCGCGAGCGGGTCGTCTGATGGCCGGGCTGCGCGCCGGTCGCCGGGCGCCGCTGAATTACTGGCCGGGCTTCGTCGACGCGCTCGCCACGCTCGTCCTCGCGATCGTGTTTCTGCTGTCGATCTTCATGCTCGGACAATTCTTCCTCGCACGGGAGATTTCCGGGCGGGACACCGTGCTCGATCGACTGAACCGGCAGCTGGCCGAATTGACCGATCTCCTCGCCCTGGAACGTTCTGGCCGCCGGCAATTGCAGGACCAGGTCGACGGGCTCCGCACGACGATCCAGGCGGGGGATTCCGAACGGGGCCGGTTGCAGGCCGAGCTCGATCGAACGGCCGGCGCCGACCAGCGGGCGACCTCCGCCGGCAGCGCGATCGACACCGAACGCGCCGCGACGTCCAGGGCCAACGCCACGATCGACCTCCTGAACCAGCAGATCATGGCCATGCGCCGGCAGCTCGCCGCGCTCGAGGAGGCCCTCTCCGCTTCGGAGACTCGCGATCGCGAATCGCAGGCCCGCATCGCCGATCTGGGCAGCCGGCTCAACGTGGCCTTGGCGCAGCGCGTGCAGGAGCTGTCGCGCTACCGGTCGGACTTCTTCGGCCGGCTTCGACAGGTGCTCGGCAACCGCAGCGACGTCCGCATCGTCGGGGACCGCTTCGTGCTGCAGTCGGAAGTCCTGTTCCAGGCCGGGAGGGCGGAGCTTCGCCCCGAGGCGAACGGCGAACTCGACCGGATCGCCGCCGTGATCCTCGACGTCGCCAAGGACATACCGCCGGACATCCCCTGGATCCTGCGGGTCGACGGCCATACCGACGCCCGTCCGATTCAGTCGGCCGCCTTTCCGTCGAACTGGTCGCTCTCCTCGGCGCGCGCCATCTCCGTCGTCCAATATCTCGTCGGCAAGGGCCTGCCGCCGCAGCGGCTCGGCGCTACCGGCTTCGGCGAATTCCAGCCTCTCGAACTCGGCACCACGGACGAGGCCTATGGCCGCAACCGGCGCATCGAGATGAAGCTCACGGAGCGCTGAGGGTGCGCGCGAGAGCGATGGTCCGCTCCTGCCGGCGAAAGCCGGCACCCAGCTTCTTTCACGGGACTGGATCCCGGCTTGCGCCGGGATGAGCGGCAACATAGCTCCCCCCCGTCGCAGTGACTCCCTCGTCGATGCCCCGGCCCGGAACGCGGTCGACCGCTTCGCGTCCGAGCGCCTGAAACCGTGGCTGCGGCTGGCCCGCTATGACCGGCCGATCGGCTCCTGGCTCCTGATGTGGCCCTGCCAATGGTCGGCGGCGCTCGCCGCCATCGCAGCCGGCTCGACCCGGCAGCTCCCGGCGCATCTCGCGCTCTTCCTCGTCGGTGCCTTCGTCATGCGGGGCGCTGGTTCGACCTGGAACGACCTCCTCGACCGCGACATCGATGCCGCCGTCGAGCGCACGCGTGGACGGCCCATCGCCTCGGGCCTGATCCGGAGGCGCCACGCCCTCGTCTTCGCCGTCCTGCAATCGCTGGTCGGCTTCCTGGTCCTCATCCAGTTCAACGGTTTCGCGATCGGACTCGGAATCGCCTCGCTCGGCATCGTCGCGGTCTATCCGTTGATGAAGCGGATCATGGGCTACCCTCAATTCGTCCTCGGCCTCTGCTTCGCCTGGGGCGCGCTCATGGGTTGGGCCGCGCTCTTCGGGGCGCTCGCTTGGCCGGCCGCGATCCTCTATCTCGGGTCGATCGCCTGGGTGATCGGCTACGACACCGTCTACGGCCACCAGGACCAGCGCGACGATGCCGTGATCGGCGTCCGCTCGACCTCCCGCAGCTTCGGGCGGCATTCCCGCCGCATCATCGCCGGGCTCTACGTCGCCACCATCCTTCTCCTGGGTGTCGCGATCCTGGGTGCCGGGGGAGGGTGGCCGAGCTGGCTCGGCCTCGCCGCCTTCGCGGGCCATCTCGCCTGGCAGGTGATGCGGCTCGATCCCGACCGGCCGGATGTGTGCCTGATGCTCTTCCGGTCGAACCGCGAT
Source organism: uncultured Enterovirga sp. (assembly GCF_964242715.1). NCBI lineage: Bacteria > Pseudomonadati > Pseudomonadota > Alphaproteobacteria > Hyphomicrobiales > Methylobacteriaceae > Enterovirga > uncultured Enterovirga sp. Next base: position 48,293 of record NZ_CAXTAZ010000003.1, on the reverse strand, counting down.
GCCGGCGCTCTTCTCTTCGCCGGCCTCCTGGTGGACGCGCTGCTGCGCTGAACCGTGGGAGCGCGGCTCAGCGCAGAGCAGCCTCGATGCGGGTGAGCGCCGCGTCCCGGATGCCGAAGGCCCGGAGCGCCAGGACGGTGCGGTCGAAATAGTCGAGGCAGGTTCCGAGTTCGCCGGCGGCCGCCCGGATGCGATCTGCCGTGGTCTCTTCCGAGAGGGGGCCGGAATAGCGGGCATGGGCGCGGTTCGCCACGAAGGTGACGGCCCGGACGGGTCCCGCCTCGGTCTCGACGCTGACCCAGCGGGCCAGATAGGCGCCTGACAGCATCTCGCGACGCCAGACGAGGAGCAGTTCCTCCCGGCCGCGCTTCGCCGCGATCCGGAACGCCATGCCGCGGCAGACGCCGCCGCGGTCAAGGGCCAGCATCAACCCCCGGCAATCCGGCGACCCGCGGCCGCGCGACAGCCAAAGGCAAAAGCGGCGATGCCAGCCCCGGACCGTCCCGAGCCGCTGCTCCTCATGCAGGAAGGCGGGGTTCCACATGAGCGAGCCGTAGCCGAACACCCAGACGTCCTGCCCGGCCGGGTGCGCCGAGAGCGTCGAGTCGAGCGAGGCGTCGAGCTCCTCGTCCGACCGGACCGTATAATCCGGCGTCGCACTCGCCCGGATCGCCCTGAGATGCGACCCGTCGCGCAGCCGCTCGCGCGTGATGACGAAGCCGTCGCGTCCTGTCTGCGTCCCGCCGTCACTCACCTGAGGTCACCTCTCGCCCACCGCGGCGGTGCAAGCCGCTTGCCGACGTCTCGCCGCCCGCCGACGACACATAAAGACATCCTTATATGTTGATTGCCTCCCGCGGCCGGCGATGGTAGACGGAGCCATCTCCGAAACCAGATGGACAGACCGGTCATGTCGCAGCCGTTGAGAACAGCCGAGCCCCAGGGCGATTACATCGTGGCCGATATCGGCCTCGCCGGATGGGGCCGCAAGGAACTCAACATCGCCGAGACCGAGATGCCGGGCCTTATGTCGGTCCGCACCGAATATGGACCGAGCCAGCCCTTGAAGGGCGCCCGGATCGCCGGCTCGCTGCACATGACCATCCAGACCGGCGTGCTCATCGAGACGCTGAAGGCGCTGGGCGCCGACATCCGCTGGGTGTCGTGCAACATCTACTCGACCCAGGATCACGCCGCCGCCGCGATCGCGGCCGCCGGCGTCCCGGTCTTCGCCATCAAGGGCGAGTCGCTGAAGGATTACTGGGACTACACCCGCAAGCTCTTCGAATGGGGTGACGGCGGCATGCCGAACATGATCCTGGACGACGGCGGCGACGCGACCATGTTCGTCCATCTCGGGCTCCGGGCCGAACAGGGCGACACGGCCTTCCTCGACAAGCCGGAGAGCGAGGAGGAGGAAATCTTCTTCGCTCTTCTGAAGAAGACGCTGGGCGAGAAGCCCAAGGGCTGGTTCGCGGAACTCGCCAAGGCGATCAAGGGCGTCTCGGAAGAGACCACCACCGGCGTCCACCGCCTCTACGTCATGGAGAAGGAGGGCAAGCTCCTCTTCCCGGCGATCAACGTCAACGACGCGGTCACGAAGTCGAAATTCGACAATCTCTATGGCTGCCGGGAATCGCTGGTCGACGGCATTCGTCGCGGCACCGACGTCATGATGGCCGGCAAGGTCGCCATGGTGGCGGGCTTCGGCGACGTCGGCAAAGGCTCGGCCGCTTCGCTCCGCAATGCCGGCTGCCGCGTCATGGTCTCCGAGGTCGATCCCATCTGCGCGCTCCAGGCCGCGATGGAAGGCTACGAGGTCGTCACGATGGAAGAGGCCGCCCCGCGGGCCGACATCTTCGTCACCGCGACGGGCAACAAGGACGTGCTCACGATTGAGCATATGCGGGCCATGAAGGACCGGGCGATCGTCTGCAACATCGGCCATTTCGACAACGAGATTCAGGTCGCTGCCCTGAAGAACTACAAGTGGGACAACATCAAGCCGCAGGTCGACGAGGTCGAGTTCCCGAACGGTAAGCGGATGATCCTTCTCTCGGAGGGGCGGCTCGTGAATCTCGGCAACGCGATGGGGCATCCCTCCTTCGTCATGTCCGCCTCGTTCACGAACCAGACGCTTGCCCAGATCGAGCTGTTCACCAATCCGGGCAAGTACGAGAAGCGCGTCTACACGCTCCCGAAGCATCTCGACGAGAAGGTGGCGGTCCTGCATCTCGAGAAGATCGGCGCGAAGCTGACCAAGCTCCGGCCCGACCAGGCGGCCTATATCGGCGTGTCCGAGAACGGCCCCTTCAAGCCGGACCACTACCGCTACTGAGAGTCTGAAAGCCGCGGACGGGGCCGGTGTTGCGGCCCCGACACGCCGGGCGAGCCCCGTGGGTCCCGCCCGGCAAAAGCGTCCGTTAACGCCTTTCGGGCGGAGTCGGCGGGGCATTAAGCTGCTATGATTCGGGCGGCGCGGTTGTCAGTTCGTCCTCGCGCATCCCTCATATCGACACAGCTTGATGAGCCGCGCGAGGATTTCGATTCCCAACATGGGCCGTCCCCGCAGGAACTCGGCCATCGACCGGTCCGGCCAGCGTCTGCAGACGCTCTGCCTGTTGGTCGGCGGCGCTATCGCCCTGGCCTCATGCCCGATCCAGGCGTCGGCCGAGACAGGGGTCGGGGGCATGCTCGGGCAGCTTCCGTTCTTCGACACCCGGAGCGCGATCGGGTCGTCCGTCCTCCTCGGCATCATCATCTTCTCGACGACGCTCGCGATCATGTATGTGAAGGAGCGCCAACGCTGGCAGGACGGCGAGCGGGCGAACGAGCTCGAACTCGCGCGCCTTCGTGGCGCCGACGATCGGGCCGGGTTTCTGCTCGGGTCCGAGCGCCAGGTCGTGATCGTCTGGAACGGCGCCGACCCGGTCGTGGAGGGCGACCCCTCCCTGGTCGGGGAAGGTGCGAATTACCGCCGCGTCCTCGCCTTCGGGTCCTGGCTCGCAGCCGCCGATGCGGGCCGGTTCGAGGCCGCGCTCGCCGTTCTGCGGGAGCGCGGCGAGGCCTTCCGGATGACGCTCGAGACCGCGTCCGGCTCCTATGTCGAGGGCGAGGGTCGCACGATCGTCGGCCGGGCGGTGCTTCGCCTCCGCGACGTTTCCGATGATCGGGCCGCCCGCCTGTCCGCCGAGACGGATGCTCTGCGGGCCAGGGACGAACTCGCCCGGCTGCGCGCCTTGCTCGACGCGGTCGAGGAACCGGCCTGGCTTCGCAACGAAGCTGGGGGCCTGGAATGGGCGAACCGGGCGTATTGCGCTGCGGTCGAGGCCGGAAGCGTCGACGTCGCGACGGCGCGCTCGCTCGAGCTGCTGGACCGCAAGGAGCGCGAGGCTGCCGCGCGGCGCTGCGCCGACGGCGAGATCTTCCGCGCCCGGGTTGCAGCCATCATGGCCGGGTCCCGGCGCGTGCTCGACATCACCGAGGCGCCGCTTTCCGGCCTATCCGGTCCCGGCGGCGTATCCGGCCGGGTTCGGACCGGCGGCCTCGCGCGGGACGTCTCCGACCTCGAAGCGCTGCGGGCCGAGATCGCCTCTCAGACGCAGGCGCATGTTCGCATGCTGGATCAGCTGCCGATCGCGGTCGCGATGTTCGATTCCGGCCAGAGGCTCGTCTTCCATAATAGCGCGTATCGCCAGCTCTGGTCGCTCGACGCCGCCTTCCTCGAGGGCCATCCCAGCGACGGCGAGATCCTGGACCGGCTTCGCGCCGCGCGCCGCCTGCCCGAACAGGCCGATTTCTGGAGCTGGAAGGCAAGCGTCCTCGAGACCTACCGGTCGCTCGAATCGACCGAGACCTGGTGGCACCTGCCGGACCGCCGCACGCTCCGGGTCGTCGCCAATCCGAGCCCGCAAGGGGGGCTGACCTACCTGTTCGACGACGTCTCCGACCGAATGGATCTGGAGTCTCGCGTCAACGCCCTGATCCAGGTCCAGCGCGAGACCCTCGACACCCTGGCCGAGGGCGTCGCCCTGTTCGGCCAGGACGGACGCCTCAAGCTGTTCAATCGGGCCTTCGCGAATCTGTGGCGTCTCGACCAGGCCATGCTGGACGGCTCCCCCCATATCCAGGCGATGGTCGAGCACGGCACACGGCTCGCGCCGGTCGAGGGCCCCTGGAGCGACCTCGTCTCCGCCGTCTCGGGCCTGTCCGACAGGCGGGAGCGTTCCGGCGTCCGCATGGAGCGGCTGGACGGGTCGGTGCTCGATTGCGCGGCCGAACCGCTGCCGGACGGCGCGACGCTCCTCACCTTCGTCGACGTGACCGCGAGCGTGAATGTCGAGCGGGCGCTCACGGAGCGGAACGAGGCGCTCGAACTTGCCGGGCGGCTTCGCAACGAGTTCGTGCATCACGTGTCCTACGAACTCCGCTCGCCGCTTACGAACATCATCGGCTTCGCCGAACTGCTCGGCGCCGAGACCGTCGGGCCGTTGAACGAGCGGCAGCGCGAATATACCGGTCACATCACGCGCTCGTCGGGATCGCTGCTGGCGATCATCAACGACATCCTCGACCTCGCCTCGATCGACACCGAGACGATCGAGCTCGCCCACGAGCGGGTCGACATCCTGCAGACCATTGAGGCGGCCGCGCTCGGTATCCAGGACCGCCTGGACGAGACGAAGCTTCGCCTCCAGATCGACGTTCCGGCCGGCATCGGCAGCTTCTCGGGCGACGCGAAGCGCGTGCGCCAGATCCTCTACAACCTGATGTCGAACGCGGCCGGCTTCTCCTCGCCCGGGCAGACGATCCGGGTCTCCGCCCGCAAGGAGCAGGACGAGGTGATCATCGCCGTCACGGACGAGGGCCGGGGCATTCCGCAGGATGTGCGCGATCGGGTCTTCGACCGGTTCGAAAGCCACACGGCGGGCAGTAGCCATCGCGGCGTCGGGCTCGGCCTCTCGATCGTGCGCTCCTTCGTCGAGCTGCATGGCGGGCGAGTGGAGCTCGTCTCCGAGCGCGGCGCCGGCACCACCGTCACCTGCCGCTTCCCGGCGGACGGACGGCCCTCGCAGCAGCTCGCCGCGTCGATCCCGCCGGACGAGGAGCCGTGAGCGTCGAGGATCCGGGTGCGGAGGCGCCTCCGGCCGCGCTCCCCGGCCCGGCCGGGCCCGACGGCGAGGTCGTGTTCCTGGCCGACGAGGAGGCGACGATCGTCCTCGGCGCCCGGATCGGCCAGGAGCTCGAACCCGGGGACCTCGTCGCGCTGCATGGTGAGATCGGGGCGGGCAAGACGAGCCTCGCCCGGGCGATCCTGCGCGCGCGTCTCGGCCAGCCCGACCTCGAGGCGCCGAGCCCGACCTTCACACTGGTGCAGAGCTATGACGGCCCGAAGGGCGCGGTCGTGCATGTCGACCTCTACCGGATCGAGCGCGAGCACGACCTCGTCGAGCTCGGCTTCGAGGAATGGCGGGACACGGCCGCGATCCTGGTCGAATGGCCGGAACGGGCGCCCCATCTGCTCGACCGACCGCGCCTGGACGTCGCCATCGAGATCGACGCGGAAACCGGGGGCCGGCGGGCCTTGCTATCGGGCGAGGGCCCGCTACTCGAGCGGTTGCGGCGCCGCCGTGCCGTCGATCGCCTCCTGGCGACGGCCGGCTGGGCGGAAGCGCGCCGTCTTCCGATGAGCGGCGACGCTTCGAGCCGCCTCTACGAGCGGCTCGTGCAGCCGTCGGGCAAGCGCGGCGTTCTGATGATTTCGCCGCCCCGGCCGGATGGGCCGCCGGTCCGGCGGGGCCGGCCCTATAGCCAGATCGCGCATCTGGCCGAGAGCGTGCACGCCTTCGCGGCGATGGATCGCGCATTGATAGCGCAGGGTTTCAGCGCCCCCCGCATCCTGGCCGAAGACCTGGAAGCCGGGCTGCTGCTCATCGAGGATCTCGGCACCATGCCGGTCGTGGATGGGGACGGCCCTATCCTCGAGCGCTACGCTGAAGCGACTCGCCTTCTCGCCTCGCTTCACGGGCGGTCCCTGCCCGCCGAACTGCCGGTCGGGCCCGAGCGCGATCATGTGCTTCCGCCCTACGACATCGACGCGCTGCTGATCGAGGTCGAACTGCTGATCGACTGGTATTGCCCAGACGTGGTCGGAACCGAACCCTCGGGCTCCGTTCGGGCCGAATTCGTGCATGCCTGGCGCGAGGCGCTGGCCGACATCGTCGCCGGGCCGCAGACCTGGATCTTGCGGGACTACCATTCGCCCAACCTGATCTGGCTCGCCAACCGGTCGGGCCTGGCCCGGGTCGGGCTGGTCGACTTCCAGGATGCGGTCCTGGGGTCTCCCGCCTATGACGTGGCCTCCCTTCTTCAAGACGCTCGCGTGACCGTGCCGCCCGACCAGGAGCTGAAACTCCTCGGCATCTACGCCGCTGCGCGGCGTGCGGCGGAGCCCGGCTTCGACACCGCCGCCTTCGCGACGGCCTACGCCATCATGGCCGCGCAGCGCGCGACCAAGATCCTCGGGATCTTCGCCCGGCTGAACCGGCGCGACGGCAAGCCCCAATATCTCGAACACCTGCCCCGGATCCGGACCTACCTGCTCCGCAACCTCGAACACCCGGCGCTCGCGCGGATGAAGGGCTGGTACCAGGCGAACATCCCGCAGCTCTTTCCGGGCGAGCCGGCGGCCGACGACGGTCCGCACGTCAGCCCGACGCCGGAACCTCCGGTTGGGCAAGGCCTGAGCGCGATGGTGCTGGCGGCCGGTCTCGGCCAGCGCATGCGGCCGATCACCGATACCTGCCCGAAACCTCTCGTCCGGGTCGGCGGGCGCGCGCTGATCGACCACGCGCTGGCCCGCTTGCGAGAGGGCGGGATCACCAAGGTCGTCGTCAACGTCCACCATCTGGCCGACCAGATCGAAGCGCATGTCTCGGGCGTGGACGGCCTCCGTATCACTGTCTCGGACGAGCGCGACGCGTTGCTCGAGACCGGCGGGGGCGTGAAGCGGGCGCTTCCGCTCCTCGGGCCCGAATTCCTCGTGATGAACTCCGATTCCCTGTGGACGGAATTCGGCGCCGGCAATGTCGGCCGCCTCCTCGCCGCCTGGGATCCGGACCGGATGGACGCGCTCCTTCTCCTCGCCGACCGGGACAGCCTGGGCTATGACGGCGCGGGCGATTTCGACGCCGATCCGGACGGCCGCCTCACCCGCCGGCAGCCCGGAGGGGTCGCGCCGAACGTCTATGCGGGCGTCGCGATCCTGAAGGCCGCATCCTTCGCCGACACGCCGGACGGCGCCTTTTCGCTGAACCTCCTCTTCGATCGTGCGATCGCCGCCGATCGGCTTTATGGTCTCCAACTCGATGGCGAGTGGCTGCATGTGGGAACTCCGGAGGCGATCCGGGCCGCCGAGGAGCGCCTCGCCGCGGCCGGTTAGGACCGGCCAGTCTTGACCGCGCGAGCGGGCGAGGCCCGCGTCTTCACCATCCCGGCCGGCACGCCGTTTCTTGCCACCCTGGCCGATGCTTTGCTCGACGGCCGCCTGACGGACGGCTGGCCCAAGGGCGCCGAACTCGCCGACGCCACCATCTACCTGCCGACCCGGCGGGCCGGGCGCGCCCTGACCGCGCTCCTCGCCGACCGGGCGGCGGGTCGCGCCGCGCTGATGCCCCGCATCGTCCCGCTCGGCGAGCAGGACGGAGACGCGGCCGCGCTCTCCGCGTCGGGCGCACGGCCGCCGCTCACCGCACTCGAGCGCCGGCTGATCCTTGCCCGGCTCGTCCAGGCCTGGGCCGCCCGGGCCGACCGGCCCGAGGAACTCGCGGGTTCTCCGGCCGATGCCGTCGCGCTCGCCGGTGACCTCGAGGGGCTGATGGACGCGCTCGCGACCGAGGGCGTGCCCTGGGAGGCTCTGCAGCAGGCGGTCGAGACCGACTTCTCCACCTATTTCGCCCTGACGCTCCGCTTCGTCCGGATCGCGCATGAGGAATGGCCGCAGATCCTGGCGATCCGGAGCGCGAGCGATCCGGCCCGCCACCAGCATGACGCGCTCGGGGCCGATGCCGACCGACTCGCGGCTTTCCCGCCGAGGGGACCCGTGATTGCGGCCGGCTCGACCGGCTCCGTCCCGGCGACGGCCCGGCTCCTCGCCGCCATCGCCCGGCTGCCGACGGGCGCCGTGGTCCTGCCCGGCCTCGACACGCATCTCGACCCCGCCGCCTGGGATTCGATCGGGGGAGGCGAGGGCGGTCCGGCATCGGCCGATCCGATCTGGGGCCACCCGCAATTCATGATGCGGCGGCTCCTGCACGACCATCTCCGGGTCGGACGCGAAGCCGTCCGCATCCTGGGTCCCGCGCACCCCGCGGCTGCGCCCGCGGAAATGCGGCGCCGGCTCGTCTCCGAGGTGATGCGGCCGGCCGAGACGACCGACAGCTGGGCCGCGCTCGTGCCGGCCGACCGTCAGGCTGTCGCGGAGGCCGGCACGGCCGGACTCGCCCTGGTCGAAGCGGCGGACGAGCGCGAGGAGGGCCTCGCCATCGCGATCGCCTTGCGCGAGACCCTGGCAAGCCCGGGCCGGATCGCGGCCCTCGTGACGCCGGATCGTGGCCTCGCCCGGCGCGTCTCCGCGGAACTCGGACGCTGGGGCGTCGAGGTCGAGGATTCGGCCGGCCTGCCGCTCGGCGACAGCCCGGCCGGCCGCCTCGCCCGTCTCGCGGCAGAGGCCGTAGCGCTCGACTTCCACCCCGTCCGGGTCCTGGCCCTGCTCGCCCACCCGGCCGTGACCCTTGGCCTCGCCCGCGAGGAGGTCGAGCGTGCCGCCGCCGCCCTCGAGATCGGCGCGCTCCGGGGACCCGCGCCCCGGCCCGGCCTCGACGGAATCGCGGCAGCCCTCGCGCTCCGGCACGACGAACTCGGCCCCCACGACCCGCTGCCGCGCCAATCCCTGTCAGAAAGCGACTGGAAGGCGGCCGGCGACATCGTGCAGCGGCTGAAAAGCGCTTTCGCCGGCTTCGTTGAGTCTGCCGGGGAAGCGCTCGAGCGTGGTGCGTCCTTCGAGGCCCCGCTGCGCGGGGCACCTCAGGATGAGGACCGTCGTGAAATCCACCCAATTCCTCATGCTGAGGTGCTCGCCGAAGGCGAGCCTCGAAGCACGCAGGACGGCTCAACGTCACCGGACAACACCGTCGACCTCGCCGCCCTCGCATCCCGGCACGCGGACACGATTGCGGCCCTGACCGAGCCGGCCTCCGGGACGGAGGCGCCCGACCTGCACGGCCTCTCGGCGCTGCTCGACCTGTTCGACGATCTCGCCCTCTCGGCCGGGCGGGAGCATGCCGTGGTGGGCGGCTTCGCGGATTATCCGGCCTTCTTCCTGGTCCTGGCGCGCGAGCGGCTTCTCGCGCCGGAGGCCCGGGCCGCGCATCGGCGCATCCGCATCCTCGGCCTGCTCGAGGCCCGGCTTCTCGACATCGACCGGGTCGTCCTCGGCGGACTCGACGAGGGAATCTGGCCGCCGGTTCCGGAGACCGACTCCCTCCTCAACCGGCCCATGCGGCTGGCCCTCGGCCTCTCTCCGCCGGAGCGGCGGATCGGGCAATCCGCGCATGATTTCGCGCAGGCGCTCGGCTGCGCCGACGTGGTCATGACGCGCGCGCGCAAGCGGGACGGCAAGCCGACGGTGCCGTCGCGCTTCCTCGAACGCCTGAAGGCCTTCGCGGGCGAGCCGTCCTGGTCGGCCATGACCCGGCGCGGCGGTCGCTTCCTGCATCTCGGCGCAGCGCTCGACCGGCCGCGGGCCGTCGTGCCGCTCCGGCGGCCCGCGCCGCAGCCCGGCGCCGAGCGCTTCCCGCGCCGGCTCAGCGTCACCGAGATCGAGACGCTGGTGCGCGATCCCTACGCGATCTATGCCCGGCATATCCTCAAGCTGTCGGCGCTCGATCCCGTCGCGACCCGTCCCTCGCTGGGCGATCGTGGCACGATCCTGCACGAGATCCTGGCCAGCTTCGCGGCGGCCTATCCGGGCGCGCTCCCGGCCCATGCGCGCGACGACCTCCTCCAGCGCGCGCTCGACGCCTTCGCGCCGCTCCAGCTCGCCTATCCGGAGCTCTACGCGCTCTGGGTGCCGGAATTCGAGCGCATCGTGCCGCGCTACCTCGCCTGGGAGGAGGAGCGCCGCGCCGGGCTGGCCGGCCTTGATGCCGAGAAATATGGCCGGCTCGACATCCCGCTCGCCTCGGGCGAGCCGCTGAGCGTGCGAGGGCTCGCCGATCGGATCGAGATTTCGGACCGCGGGCAGGCCACCATCGTGGATTACAAGTCGGGCCGGATGCCCTCGGTGAAGGAGGTGCAGATCGGCTTCTCGCCCCAGCTGACGCTCGAAGCCGCCATGTTGCAGGCCGGCGGCTTCGACGGCGTTCTCGCGGCGATCCCCGTTCCGGATCTCCTCTACGTCAAGCTCGGCGGGCGCGACCGGCTGAAAGCGCAGGAGATCAAACCAAAGGACGGGAAGTCCCTGGCCGAGATGGTCGACGATCATCTCGCCGGCCTGACCCGGCTCGCACGGCTCTATGCCGAGGAAGGGGCAGGTTACATGTCCCGCCCCTACGCTCAGTATGCGCGGCGCTTCTCCAGCTACGACCACCTCGCCCGCGTCGGCGAATGGTCGGTGACGGATGGCGGGGACAGCGAGGCATGAGCGCCGACCTCCTGGTTCCGGACGAGACCCGGCTGCGGCAGCGCCGGGCCGCGGACCCGGCCGCCTCCGTCTGGGTTTCCGCCAATGCCGGGGCCGGCAAGACCAAGGTCCTGACCGACCGGGTGATCCGGCTGATGCTCGCCGGCACGCCGCCGGCCCGTATCCTGTGCCTCACCTTCACCAAGGCGGCTGCCGCCGAGATGACGATCCGGGTCTTCGACAAGCTCGGCGCCTGGGTCACGATGGACGATGCCAGGCTCGGCGTGGAACTCGCCGACCTGACCGGCGAACGCGCCGGCCGGCAGATCCTGGCCGAGGCGCGACGTCTCTTCGCCCGCGCCGTCGAGACGCCGGGCGGGCTCAAGATCGAGACCATCCACGCCTTCTGCGAGCGCGTCCTCCACCTCGTCCCCTTCGAGGCCGAAGTGCCCTCGCGCTTCGCCGTGCTGGACGATGGCCAGGCCGCCGAACTGCGGGCCGAGGCCCGGGCCGCGATCCTGACCGAGGCCATCACGGGCGGCGAAGGCCGGGCCGACCTCGCCCGCGCGCTCGACATCGTCTCCGCCCAGGCCTCGGGCGAGGCGATGACGAGGCTCGTCGACATCGCCGTCGCGGATCCGCGCGTGCCGGGCGATCCTGACGAGATCGGGGACGCGGCCGAGCGGCTCAGGATCGAACTGGCGCTCGCACCCGGCGAGACCCCCGACGCCATCCGCCGCCGGGTGATCGAGGATGGCATCCCGGCCTCGGAATGGCCGGCGCTCGCGGCAGCCATCCGGGCGGCCGGCAAGGCGACCGACGGCAAGCGGGCCGACTCGCTCGATCGCGCCGCCGCCACCGCAGACCCGGCCGGCTGCTACGTGGAATACAGCTCGGTCTTCCTCACCGAGGGCCGGGCCCGGGCCAGCATGCTGACCAAGTTCGTGCCGGCCGAGGTGAAGGACCGGATGCTGGCCGAACAGGCCCGGATCGTGGATCTCTCGGAGCGGCTCTGCGCCGCCGCCGCGCTGGAGCGGACCGTCGCGCTCTATACGCTGGCAGGCGCGGTGCGGGCGAAGACGGTCGAGCTCAAGCGGCGGCTCGGGGCGCTCGATTTCGCCGACCTGATCTCGAAGACGCTGCAGCTCTTCCAGCGCGGGGCCGCGCCCTGGATCCTCTACAAGCTCGATCGTGGCATCGATCATGTCCTGGTCGACGAGGCGCAGGACACCAATCCGGAACAGTGGCAAATCCTGCGTCACCTCACCGAGGAGTTCACGGCCGGCGAGGGCCGGCCCGCGAGCACGCCCCGGACCGTCTTCGCCGTCGGCGACCCGAAACAGTCGATCTACTCCTTCCAGGGTGCGGATCCGCGCCTTTTCGAGGAGAGCCGGCAGCATTGGCGAAGCCGGCACGACGCGGCGCGGCTGCGCTTCGTGGATGTGCAACTCGACGTCTCCTTCCGGTCGGCGCCGGCGATCCTGGGCGCGGTCGACGACACCTTCCGGGTCGCCTCCCATTTCCAGGGGCTCTCCTTCGACGACGCCGTGACCGGGACCGCCCATTCGAGCGCGCGCCGGGCAGCGCACGGCCATGTCGAGATCTGGCCGACCGAGCTTCCGGGCGAGGCCGATCCGGACCCGGATGCCTGGGCGCTCCCGGTCGACGAGCCGGAACGGACCATGCCGGCCGTGAAGGTCGCCTCGCGCGTCGCCGAGGCCGTGCGCTGCTGGACGACGCGGCCCGATGCCGAGACGGGCCGCATCTGGCATCCGGGCGACATCCTGATCCTGGCCCGGAAGCGGGGGCCGGCCTTCTTCGCCGTGATCCGGGCCCTGAAGGCGGCCGGCGTCCCGGTCGCCGGTGCCGACCGGATCGACATCAACGAGCACATCGCGATCTCGGATCTCGTGGCGGCCGGGCAGGCGGCCTTGCTGCCTGGGAACGATCTCGTCCTCGCGGCCGTGCTGAAATCGCCGCTCGTCGGCCTCGACGACGACGACCTGATCCGCATCGCGGGCGATCGCGAGGAGGGCGAGTCGCTCGCGGACGCCTTGGCTCGGATGGCGCCCGGCGACGCCGGCGCTCGCAACGGGCACGAGGCAGTGGCTGGATGGCGCGAACTGGCCCGCGGGCACGGCCCCTTCGGCTTCTACGCCACCCTCCTCGGACCGGGCGGCGGGCGGCGCCGACTGGTGGAACGACTCGGCGGCGAGGCTGCGGACGCCATCGACGTCTTCCTGTGCCGGGCGGCCAATGCGGAGAAAGGCGGGGAGGCGCCGTCGCTGACCGCCTTCCTGGCCGGGTTCGAGGCGGCCGAGCATGTCATCAAGCGCGACCCCGAGGCGGCGGGCGATCAGGTCCGGGTCATGACGGTTCACGGCGCGAAGGGTCTGGAGGCGCCGCTCGTCGTGGTGCTGGACGGGTGCGACGTGGCCGGACGGGACCCGGAGCTGATCGGCGTGCCGGCTCCGGGTGGCGAGCCGATCCCGGTCTGGGTCGCCGACAAGGCAAGCGACCCGCCTTCGGTCGCAGCCGCTCGGGCCGCGCTCCAGGCGCAGGGCCGCGAGGAGCATAACCGGCTCCTCTACGTGGCCCTGACACGGGCGCGGGACAGGCTCGTCATTGCGCCCTTCACGACCCCGCGCGGCAAGGAGCCGCCGGAAGCCTGGTGCGCCATGGTCCGGCGCGGCTTCGAGGACGCGACCCGCGCCCTCCACCGGACCGAGATGCCCTACGGCATCGTCGATCTCTGGCGCGACGCGGTCGGCCCGGCGGCGGAGCCTCGGCCGGCGTCATCTTTGCCGGAGCTGGACGTCCCGGCCTGGCTGCACCAGCCGGCCGAGCCGGAGCCCGAACCGGCGCCGCCGCTTCGGCCATCCGGCGCGCTCGCCGCGGCAGATCGGCCTGTACCCTCCCGTTGGTCGGCGACCCGGCGCTCGGACGCGCGACGGCACGGCATCCTGGTCCATGCCCTCGTGGATGCGCTCGCGCTCCTGCACGAGCGGGAGCGTGGGGCTGCCGCGGAGCCCTGGCTCGCGGCGCGCGCTCCGGCTCTCGCTTCGGCAGGTCGAGAGCGGGTCGTGGCCGATGCCCTGCGGGTTCTGGGCGAACCGCGCCTCGCCGCCTTGTTCGGCCCGGGTTCGCGCGGCGAGGTCGCGATCTCCGGTCTGATCGGGTCCGCTGGCCATGAGCGCTCGGTCACGGGCCAGATGGACCGGCTCTGGATCGGGCCGTCCGAGATCCTGGTGGCCGACCTGAAGACGGGTGCGCCGCCCGCGGACGGAGCGGTGTCGCCGACCTATCTCGCGCAGCTCGCGATCTACCGCACGCTTCTGGCCGCGATCCATCCGGATCGGCCTGTCCGGGCCCTGCTCGTCTGGACAGACGGGCCAACCATCGTCGAACCCGACGGTGAGACGCTTGCCGGTGCCCTCCGGTTAGCCCTGGCCGGGCTTCCTTGACCCGCACGAGCCGCGTTCTTACGTCTCGGTCTACACACGCCCGCTGCGGCGGAGGGAATCACACGATGGCAAGCGTCAAGGTCACAGATCAGAGCTTCGCGACGGACGTGCTCGAGGCGAAGGAAACGGTGGTCGTCGATTTCTGGGCGGAATGGTGCGGCCCCTGCCGCATGATCGGTCCGGCGCTCGAAGAGATATCGAACGAGATGGCCGGCAAGGTGAAGATCGCCAAGATCAATATCGACGAGAATCCCGAGATCGCGTCGCAGCTCGGCATCCGGTCGATCCCGACGCTGTTCATCTACAAGGATGGCCAGAAGATCGACCAGATGGTCGGCGCCAAGCCGAAGGGCGACCTGTCCCGCTGGATCGCCAAAAGCGCGGCCTGACCGCTACGGCCGTATCACCGTCGTCATTCCGGGGCTCGCCCTCAGGCGAGAACCCGGAACCGACGGTCATCGTTATTCCGCAGGCTTTCGGTCTCTCGGGATCGGCGCTCCGGCGAGCCGCCGCAGACCATTTTACCCGAGCGGAATCCGACGCCGGATCACCTTCGGGGCCGCGGCTTTGACGGTCTTCGAAACCTTCTTCGCCGGTTTCTTGACCTCGCTGGCCTTCAGTTCTTCGGCTTCCACGCGCTCGCGCTCGAGCCGCATGGCCCGGAGCCGGACCGTCTTCGCATCCGTCGCGTCCGCGGAGGCCTGCTGCTCGGCACGGGCAGCTTCGCCCTCCTGAGCAACCTTGCGGGCGCGCTCCTGGCGAGCTGCGGCCGTGGGGGGTACGCCTGTTGGGTGTTGGGTCATCTGGATCCCCTCACGGTGTCGGAACGGGAACCTGGAGGATGAGTTCTCCCCGGCCGTTCGACACCTCGATCATGCAGCCCGGAAACTGCGCCTCGGTGATGGCGGTGTCCGCCCGAAGGCGGGCCGCGAGATAGAGCGCGCATTGCCCAAGATCCACGCCGTCTTCGAGTTCGACACCCTCCCGGTCGGGCAGGCTCCGGTCTCGGTATCGGATGGAGAAGAAATAGCGCGCCACGTGAACCTGACATTCTCTACGGAGACGGGTTTGCGCCACGCCGCCTGATCGGATGGACCTCGCCAGGGCGAGTTCCGACCCTTACCTTACTCGGTTTCCGGCTTCACGAACTGAGTTTCACCGACAGCCCGTTCGACCTTGTCCGGCCCCCGCACCCGGTAGTGGGGCTCGCCATCGACGGATTCAGGCAGCAGCCGGATGATCTCGTAATTGCCCTGGCTCGTCCGGTCGGGGAACGACCGGCTGATACGGACATTCTGGCCGAGCTTGAATTGATGTTCGGACATTCGGGCAATCCTTCTCGGGGTCGGTGACTCGACCCGCTATCGTCGGAAGAAGCGCCGGGCCGGCGGTCGGCTTCCGACCGGGCCGCGCTCGTCCTTGTGGCGGAAGATGAGCCGACCTCGCTCGAGATCGTAGGGCGACATTTCGACCGTGACCCGGTCTCCGGCGAGCGTCTTGATGCGGTGCTTCTTCATCTTGCCGGCCGTGTAGGCGATGATGTGATGCCCGACGTCCAGCTGGATGCGATAGCGCGCCTCGGGCAGGATTTCGGTCACCAGCCCCTCGAATTGGATCAGCTCTTCCTTCACGCGGCCTCGCTCTTCGTTGGTGTCAAAAGAGCCGTTTCCAACGGAGGCGGCTCCAGGTGTTTGCGGTCGTCGGGATCAGGCGACCTGGAGGGTGCTGACAGCGACCTTGCCGGACCGGCGGTCCTGTTCGGTCTCGAAGGACACCTTCATGCCTTCGGCCAGTCCCCGAATGCCGGCGCGCTCGAGTGCGGTTGCATGGACGAAAACGTCCTTGCTGCCGTCATCCGGCTGAATGAAGCCAAAACCCTTGGTATCGTTATAAAACTTGACGGTGCCCATGATCATAGGAGCACTCCTTCGCTGGGTGACGCACGTGACGCCCGGATGCGCCATCGCACGCCCGCTGCCCCGGCTCGCTGATCTTTGGAGAGATAGTCGGAGCGTGCGTCGCGCGAACGCGAAGTGCGGCCCAGTTGTCTGGCCAAAAGTCGACGACTTCACATAGGCGCGAGGAGCCCCTTTTGCAAGTGCAGCCGCGACCCACGCGAAGTGTATCGACCGGCCCGTCAACCTGTTCCTTGCAGGAAGCGGGATCTGCCACCAAGGATTTCGGGGAGAGCCGGAGGTGAAGCTTTGAGCAACGACGGAAAACTTCCAGGGGATCAGGCGGCCAGGCTCCAGCAGCACATCCTGCCGACCGCCGGTACGATGCTCGGCATCTGCACGACCCTGATCGGGCTCGTGAAGGTCCTGGAGGGCACGAAGGCCCTCGCGAGCCGTGTGGACGAATTCGGGGGCATCGTCGGGGCCATGTTCCTCTTCAGCGCGCTTGCATCCTACGGCTCGATCCGAACCGAAAGGCGCGCAGCGCTGAGCCGCAGGCTCGAGACGGCGGCCGATGGCTGTTTCCTGCTCGGCCTCCTCAGTCTGGCTTTGCTCTCGCTCATCTTCGCCTACGAGCTGCTCTGAGGCGCCGGGCGGCGTTGACCGGGGCAGGCAGGCTGTCCATGAGGACCCCTCTTCTGCCGGAGGAACCCATGATCTCGCACGCTCGCATGCCGGTGTTGGTGTTCGCAGCCGTCGTCGCGGCGATGCTCGCGGCCTGCAATCCGAGAGCGTCGGCTCCGAACGCGGCTGTTCCGGCCCCCGCTGCTTCCGGTGTGACGCCCTCGACATCCCGGATGCCGGAGGGATCCGGGTGTGCCGGCGACGTCGCCCGGTTCAGGGCTGTGCTCGCCAATGACGCCGAGGTCGGCCACCTGACGCAGAGCGTCTTCGCGCGTGCGACGGCCGATCTCGACAAAGCCACGCAGGCCTGCGTGGCCGGCCGTGATGGCGACGCCCGCGCGCAGGTCGCCGCGACCCGCCGCCGCTACGGCTATCCCTAGGCCCGCGCGCGGGCCAAGGCCTCACGAAGGAAGGCCTTCACCACGCCCGGCATGGCGGCCTCCTCCAGTTCCTCCGGCCGGGACACGATCTCGATGCCTGCCAGTTCGGGGCGGGCCTCCGCGGCGAGATGGCTCGTCACTCTCTCCCGCACCTCACGCGCGGTAAGCTCGAGCCGGCCCTCCCGCAGGAAGGCGAGGTAGCCGCGATCTTCCGCGACGACCCAGCTCGGGTCGAGCGCATAATCGGCAGGTGTCAGGCCCGTCTCCTCCGCGATCTCCCGGTGGATGCTGCCGGCGAGATCGACGCCACCCCCGGGCAGCAGGTCATCCCGGTCCGGCGTGCCGCAGGGAAAGTAGAGCTGTCCGGCATTCGCCGTCTGTTCCGCCATGCGGCCGAGGAGATAGCCGCCGTCGCGGCAGCGGAGCGCGCCCATGGCGAAGCCGTTCCAGACGGGCGCACCCGGAAAACCGTGCGTGATCCAGGCCAGCATCGCGGCATAATCCGTCTCGAAGAAGTGGGCCTGCAGGATCCCGTCGGCCTCGGCGAGGTCCGAGACCATCAGCACCCGGCCGTTGAAGACGCCCGGATGGCTGCGCGATCGGGCCTGCCAATGCGCCGAGACCAGGGCCGCATTCTGGTCCGGCCAGGCCCAGGCGAACGGCTCCAGGCGCGCTTCGACCCGGGCGACCCGGCGGATCTGGGTCAAGCCCGGATCTCGCCCTCTGAGACGATCACGGCGGAACCGCCGATCTCGGCCGAGGCGAGCACGCCGCTCCGGATCGTGACCTGCAGTTGGATTTCGCTCGGCCGACCCATCTCGTAGCCCTGCTCCACCACGATGGCGTGCTCGCCGTCGCCGAGCGGCTCGTATTGCATCAGCACGCCCGCGAAGGCCGCCGCCGCCGAGCCGGTCGCCGGATCCTCGGCGATGCCCATTCCGGGCGCGAACATCCGGGCCCTGAAGCGCTGCCCGCTGCCGATGGGCTGGCGCGCATAGACATAGGCCGCCGGATGGTTGCCGCCGAAGGCCTTGAGAAAGGCCTCGCCGGCGGGCTTCGCCTGGGCCAGCGTCTCGAGCGACGACACGGGCACGAAATCGTAAGGCACGCCGGCCGAATGCCGGCTCGCCCGGTGGCGATCGAAGCCGATCACGGCCGGGTCGAGGCCGAGTCCCCAGGCGGCGAGCATCGCGTCCGGGGCGTCTTCCAAAGCCTCGGGCAGGCGCGGGAGGCGGAAACGGGCATGACCCCGGTCGTCGCCGTCCGTCTCGACGACGCAGGGCACGATTCCGATCCGCTCCTCCAGTCCGAAGGCGCGTGCATCGGCCCCGGTCCCCTCCCGCAACGCGAGCAGCACCGCCGTGCCGACGGTCGGATGTCCGGCGAAGGGCAGTTCGCGAACAGGCGTAAAGATGCGCAGGCTCGCCCGGTGGCGCGCATCCTCGGGCGGCCAGACGAACACGGTCTCCGACAAGTTGAACTCGCGCGCGATCCTCTGCATCGCCGCGTCGTCGAGCCCCTCGGAATCGAGCACGACCGCGAGCGGGTTTCCCGCGAAAGGCCGGTCGGTGAAGACGTCGAGGGTGACGAAGCGGCGGCGCATGGAATGTCCCGGCGAAAGGGGCGCGATTAGACCGGCTCGGCCGAAAAGGTCCAGGTCGGCCGGACGAATTCCTCCTGCGCCGCGACGAGGAGGATTTCGCGGGATCCCGCCTCCGCCGTCCGCTTGAGAAGGCCGTAGACGGACGAGGCCGCCCGCGCGAGCGCCTCGCGGACCGAGCCCGTCGCCAGGAGATGCACGAAGAACAACGCCGCGACCGCGTCGCCCGCCCCGTTCACCGAGAGGCCGAGGCGGGGCGTCCGGACCTGCCACACCGAATCCCGGTCGGCCGCGACGAGGTCGATCGCATCCGCGGGCGTGGCATCGGTCCGCAGCGAGGTCACTAGCACGGTGCGGGGACCAAGGTCCCGAAGCGCCGCGAGCGCCGCCTTCGCGTCCGCGAGCGTCGCGACGGTTCGGCCAGACAGGTATTCCAGCTCGAACTGGTTCGGCGTGACGATGTCGGCCGCCGGGACGGCGCGGTCGCGCATGAATTCCGGAATGCCGGGTCGGACGAAGATGCCTCGGCCGACATCCCCGATGACGGGATCGCAGCAATAGAGGGCCCGCGGATTGGCCTCGCGCACCCGCGCGGCCGCGCCGAGCACGGCTTGGCCGATATCTGCGGAGCCCATGTAGCCGGAGAGGACGCCGTCGCAGCCGGCGAGCACGCCCCTGGCCGCGATGCCCTCCACCACCTCGTCGACCGCCTGGCCGTCGAAGACGCGCCCGGTCCAGGCGCCGTAGCCGGTGTGGTTCGAGAACTGGACGGTGTGGATCGCCCAGACCTCGTGCCCGAGCCGCTGCATCGGGAAGGTGGCGGCGGCATTCCCGACATGGCCGTAGGCGACGTGCGATTGGATCGACAGGATGTTCATGGCGCCATCTAGGCCTGCCGGGGCGGAACGGCCAGCCTCGTCAACGAGAGCGCGGTTCGTAGGACCCTCTCCCGAATGTCAAAGCCGATCACCAGCAGGTTCGCCCGCTTGTCCCTGTCCGGAGCAGAGGAATTCTGCACCGCCCGCTGTCTCGGCTTGACCCGCACCGCCCGATCGGTGAGGCGGAGCGCGAGGGCACCGTCGACCGGTCGGCACGCCTGCCACCGTGAGCGAGCCCCATGAACTTCGATGCATACACGGCGCCCATTCTCGATTTCGTGCGCGCGAACCAGGGATGGGCGCCGTTCATCGTCGGGGCGCTCGCCTTCGGCGAGTCGCTGGCGGTTCTCTCCGTGCTCATTCCCGCGACCGTGATCCTGGTCGGGATCGGTGCGCTGATCGGGGGCGCCGACCTTGCGTTCTGGCCGATCTGGGCCGGGGCGGCCGCGGGCGCGATCCTGGGCGACTGGATCAGCTACGAGGTCGCGCGCTATTTCGGCCCGAGCATCCAGCATTCCTGGCCGCTGAACCGGCAGCCCGACCTCGTCGCCCGGACGGAGGCCATGATGCAGCGATACGGCGCCTGGGGGGTGTTCGTCGGCCGCTTCTTCGGGCCTTTGCGGGCGCTCGTGCCGCTGGTCGCCGGCATCTTCGAGATGCCCCGCTTCCGCTTCCAGGTCGCGAATGTCGCCTCGGCCCTCGTCTGGGCGACGCTGATCCTCGCGCCGGGGGCCGGCCTGATGGATTGGCTGAAGAAGTGAACCTCGCCCGCTACCGCGGCTCCGCACGCTCCCGCGCGGCCGGGAGCAGGAAGGCCAGGATGCCGATCGCGGGCAGCCAGGCACATATCCGATAGACGGTCTCGATCGAGGTCCGGTCCGCCACCTCGCCGAGCGCGGCGGCTCCGAGCCCGCCCATCCCGAAGGACAGCCCGAAGAACAGGCCCGAGACGAGGCCGATCCGGCCCGGTACCAGTTCCAGCGCGTAGACGAGGATCGCCGTGAGCGACGAGGCCAGGATCAGGCCGATCGGGACCGTCAGCGCGACGGTCCAGAACAGGTCCGCCATCGGCAGGATGAGCGTGAAGGGCAGGACGCCGAGCACCGAGCCGATGATCACGGGCTTGCGCCCGATCCGGTCGCCGATCGGGCCGCCCAGGATGGTGCCGGCTGCGATCGCACCAAGCGCCACGAACAGGTAGATCTGCGCCTCCTGCACCGACACGCCGAACCGCTCGATCAGGTAGAAGGTGTAATAGGACGTGAAGCTCGCGGTGTAGAAGTTCTTCGAAAAGACGAGGAGCACGAGAACAAGGACGGCGAAGCCGACATGCCGGCGCGAGAGCACGTGCTCGCGGGTGTCCGTGGCGCGGCGCGCCAGGGTGGATGACAGGTGGGACGCGTACCAGCGCCCAACCTGGAACAGGCACGCCATTCCGACGAGGGCCCCGATCGAGAACCAGCCGAGGCTGCCCTGGCCCCTCGGGACCACGATGAAGGCCGCGAGCAGCGGCCCGAGCGCCTGGCCGAGATTGCCGCCGACCTGGAAGATCGATTGCGAGAGGCCGTGGCGGCCGCCCGAGGCCGCCCGGGCGATCCGCGACGCCTCAGGATGGAAGATTGCCGACCCGACGCCGATCAACGCGCCCGCGACCAGGATCACGCCGAAGCTCGACGCGGTCGCGAGGAGCAGGAGCCCGAGCAGCGATACGCCCATGCCGACCGTCAGCGAATAGGGCATCGGGCGCCGGTCGGTCACGAGGCCGACCACCGGCTGGAGCAGGGAGGCGGAGAGCTGGAAGGCGAGCGTGATGAGGCCGACCTGCGCGAAATCCAGCCGGTATTCGCTCTTCAGGATGGGATAGACCGCGGGCAGGAGCGACTGGATCAGGTCGTTGAGGCAATGGCAGAAGCTGACCGTCGCGATGACCCGGAAGGCGGTCTCGCTGGATCCCTGGCCAGGGGGAGCCTGGACGCCGACCTCCCCCGTTTTCGCGTCCATGTTGCGGTCCTTCCCGGCGGGCCGTCGAAGGCGGCCTTGCCGGATGGTCTATCCCGGGATGCGGCGCCGTAGGCGCCGCATCCCGCAGGGCTGCCCTGCGAGGGACAGGCGGCCCGTCCTTCGCGAAGGGTCTTTTTCCGGCGAGAGCCGGCGTCAGCTGGTCGCGCGGCGCACGAAGCTGCCGTTGAAGGTCTGCGCGAGGTCGATCTTCGCACCCGCCAACTCCGGATCGATCGTGCGCAGCATGTCGAGCACGCTCTCCTGCCCGCCCTGGGGTACCAGGCCCGAGCGCGAATAGCTCTCGAGCGAGTTCTTCACCGCCTTCAGGTACAAAGGCTTGTCGTTCAGGTGGTACTCGGTCGGGACGAGGTCCGCGACCTGTTCGGGAGTCGCGGCGGCGAGCCACTTCAACGCCTTCACATGGGCGTTGACGAGACGCTGCACCGTGTTCGGGTTCGCGCTCACGAAATCGGACTTGAGATAGACGACCGCCGCCGGGTTCGAGCCCCCGAAGAGCGCCTTGGTGCCGGCCTCGGTCCGCGTGTCGATGAGGGTGGAGATGAGGCCGTCCTCCTCGAGCTTCGCGATCACCGGGTCGAGATGCGAGATGACGTCGATCTCGCCCTTGATCATCGCGGCCACCGCGCCCGCGCCGCCACCGATGCCGATGAAGGCGGCGTCGTTCGGCTTCAGCCCTGCCTTGACCATCGCGAATTGCGCCAGGATCGCGGTCGAAGAGCCCGGGGCCGTGACGCCGATGCGGCGGCCCTTGAAATCGGCCGGCGACTTGATCTCGCCCGCCTTCTCCTTCCGGACCGCGACCGCGATGGCCGGGAAGCGGCCGAGCTCGCAGACGGCCTGGATCATCTGGCCCTTGGCCTGCATCCGGATCGTATGTTCGTAGGCGCCGGTGACGACGTCGACCGAGCCGCCGATCAGGGATTGCAGCGATTTCGCGCCGCCGCCGAAATCGTTGATCTCGACCGTGAGGCCCTCCTCCTTGAAGAAGCCCTTCCGCTCGGCGACCGTGAGGGGGAGGTAGTAGAGGAGCGGCCTGCCGCCGACGCCGAGCTTGAGGCTCGCCTTTTCCGGGGCGCCGGCCGCCTGGGCGAAGGCCTGGCTCCCGGCGAGCGACAAGGCGGCGAGAGTGGTCGTTCCACTGAGGAATTGCCGACGATCCATGGGTGATCCTCCGTCCGTTGTTCGTGGTGCCATAACGTGCCGGGCCGGTTCGGCAAAGCGCTCCGCCGGACCCGCTCAGAACTTGCCCGCCGCCTCCGGCCGCCACACCATCAGGCGCCGCTCGATGACGGTGACGACGGAATCGATCGCGATCACGAAGATCGACAGGATCACCATGCCGGCGAAGACGCCGGTGACGTCGAAGACGCTTTCGGCCTCCTGGATCTTGTAGCCGATCCCGGCCGAGGAGCCGAGATACTCGCCGACCACGGCGCCGACGAGCGCGAAGCCGACCGACGTGTGGAGCGAGGAGAACATCCAGGTCAGCGCCGCCGGCCAATAGATGTGGCGGAGCAGCTGGCGCTCGTTCATGCCGAGCATGCGGGCATTGGCCAGCACGGTGGGCGAGACCTCGCGCACGCCCTGATAGACGTTGAAGAAGACGATGAAGAAGACCAGCGTGAAGCCGAGCGCCACCTTGGACCAGATGCCGAGGCCGAACCAGAGCGCGAAGATCGGCGCCAGCACCACGCGGGGCAGGGCATTCGCGGCCTTGATGTAGGGGTCGAAGATAGCGGCCAGGAGCGCGCGCCGCGCGAACAGGAATCCCATCAGGATGCCGCCTCCGGCCCCGAACACGAAGGCCAGGATCGTCTCCTGGAGCGTGATCCAAAGATGGCCCCAAATCTCGATGCCGGAGAATTCCTTCACCACCCGGGCGATGACGTCGAAGGGCGTCGAGAAGAAGAACTGCGTGTTCTTCACGCTCCCGAAGATCGGGTAGGCGGTGACGACATGCCAGATCGCGAGAAGCGCGAGGCCGACGCCAGCCTGGGCGAGGAGAAGTTTGACGCGGCTCACGGGGTTGTCTCCGGTGACGGGAACGTCTTCACGCGGCGCCCTCCCCGAAGGCATAGGCCTTCTGCACCTCGGCCCGGAGGCTCGACCAGATCTCCTTGTGGATGCGGTGAAATTCGGGGTCGAGGCGGATCTCGGCCGTGTCGCGGGGACGGGCGAGGCCGACGGTGAAATCCCCGATGATGGTCGCGGCCGGGCCGGCCGACATGACGACGACCCGGTCCGAGAGGCCGATCGCCTCCTCCAGGTCGTGGGTCACGAACATCACGGCCTTCCGGTCGGCCGCCCAGAGGTCGAGGAGGAGGTTGCCCATGATCTGGCGGGTCTGGGCGTCGAGCGGGCCGAAGGGCTCGTCCATCAGAAGGATCTCGGGATCCCGGATCAGGATCTGGGCGAGCGCCACGCGCTTGCGTTGCCCGCCGGACAGCATGTGCGGGTAGGAGTTCACGAAGGTCTTCAGCCCGACCCGGGCGAGCCATTGCGCCGCCCGCTCCAGCGCCTCGCGGCGGGCGACGCCCTTGGGCTCGAGCGCGACCGCGACATTGTCGAGCGCCGTCTTCCAGGGCATCAGGGCGTCGGCCTGGAAGAGGTAGCCCGAACGCCGGTTCAGCCCGGAAAGCGGCTCGCCGAAGACGTGGACGGTCCCGGCGCTCGGGGCAAGGAGGCCCGCCGTCGCATTCAGCAGCGTCGACTTTCCGCAGCCGGTCGGCCCGACGATCGACACGAACTCTCCGGGCGCGACGGCAAGGTCGATGGCCTGGACGGCCCTGTAGACGTCGCCCCCCGCCAGCGGGAAGGTGATCGCCACTCCGCCAAGCGAGACGGCCGTTCCGCCCTGGTTATCGTCTGGCATGGTGATCGATATGCTGGCGCGTGCGCGCCGGTCCTCGACGCCGGCGGGACCCTAATCGGCGAGGACGCACGGGCCAAGTCGCGTCGACGGTCGCGGCGCCTCGAAGAGCCAGGTACCGCAGCGGTCCGCGGCATCGAGGGCCGACCATTCCGGAACGGGTGCGCTGGCCACTCGCCGTGCGGTGGACGTCACGATTTGAGCATGTGAGCGGCCAGCGCCGTGTCGGCAAATTGCTTGATCGAGGCGATCTTTCCGCCGTCGATCCGAACGATGTCGACGAGTTCCGTCTCGACCGGCTCCCCGCCCTGCGGTCCTCGAATCCGGACGCGCCAATGCACGGCGGCGTCCGACCCTTCGACGATCAGGTTCAGGATCTCGGCGTCGCTGAATTCGAAGGCCGAGACGAGCCGCCCCATCACCTCGCGGATCGCGGCCTTTCCAGCTACGGCGACCGGGAAGGGACTCGCGGCGGTCGATCCGTTCAGCGCGAAATGAGCCGCGTCGCCGAAATGACCCATGATCTCGTCGACATTGCCGGCCATGCGGGCCCGATAGGCCGACCTGATAAGCTGCTCGACCGCGTCCTTCATGGCGTCCACCGTGTTCCACGTCTCCTGGTGGAATGGAGCCTGAACGGAGGCCGGGAGGCAAGCTATTCGGCGGCCTCCTTGGGCGGCGGCCGCCGGCTCTTCGCCGGGATCACGAGATCGAACTCCGCGAGCTCGACGTCGGTCGGCCATACGGTGTCCTTGTCCCAAGCCCAGGCAGCGCGAATTTGGTCGTCCGACATCTTGTCGATTTCCGACCAGTCGAACTCTCGCAGCAGGCGCTCCGCTTCAGCGAGTTGCTTCTCTGTAGGCACGTCGCTCGCTCCTGCTCGCGGGGCGCAGCGAAATGATACGCCGCCGCTCGCCGCGCCACGTCCAGACGCAGAATAGCACGCGACCGTCGACTTCGGCCATCGACTCCACACGCAAGGCGTCCGACATGGAATTCTTCGACGGGCGTTCCAGCCGTACCCGGCCATCGAACATCTGGGCAGCCATCACGAGACGAAGGGCGCGCTGCTCAAAGGTCAGCGCGTCCTTGTCATCGTCCCACGTGAAGTCGTCGGTCTCGCCCATTCCGCCCCCACAACGTCAATGAGATTGTCGGGGGCCATTCAAGCCGAACAGGCGTGCGGCTCAGTTCTTCGCCTTGTCGACGAGGGCCTTCTCCTTGATCCACGGCATCATGCCGCGCAGCTGCTCGCCGACCTTCTCGATCGGGTGGGCGGCCATGCGGGCGCGGGTGGCCTTGAACGAGGTCTGGTTGACCCGGTTCTCAAGCATCCAGTTGCGGGTGAAGATGCCGCCCTGGATGTCGGCCAGGATTCGCTTCATCTCGGCCTTGGTCTCGGACGTGATGATGCGCGGCCCGGTGACGTATTCGCCGTATTCGGCCGTGTTCGAGATCGAATAGTTCATGTTGGCGATGCCGCCCTCGTAGATGAGGTCGACGATCAGCTTCACCTCGTGCAGGCACTCGAAATACGCCATCTCGGGCGCGTAGCCGGCCTCGACCAGCGTCTCGTAGCCGGCCTTGATCAGCTCGACCAAGCCGCCGCAGAGCACCACCTGTTCGCCGAACAGGTCGGTCTCGCATTCCTCGCGAAAATTCGTCTCGATCACGCCGGCCCGGCCGCCGCCGATGGCGCATGCGTAGGACAGGCCGAGGTCATGCGCGTTGCCGGACGAATCCTGGTGGATCGCGATCAGCGTCGGGACCCCGCCGCCGCGCTGATATTCGGACCGGACGGTGTGGCCGGGACCCTTCGGGGCGACCATCAGGACGTCCAGGTCCGTGCGGGGCTCGATCAGGTTGAAATGGATGTTGAGGCCATGCGCGAAGAGGAGTGCCGCGCCCTCCTTCATGTTGGCCTCGAGGCTGTCGCGGTAGATGTCGGCCTGGAGCTCGTCCGGGGTCAGCATCATGACGATGTCGGCCCATTTCGCGCCTTCGGCCGGGTTCATCACCTTGAAGCCGGCGGTCTCCGCCTTGGAACGGGTGGCCGAGCTCTCCTTGAGGGCGATCGCGACCTCCTTCACGCCGGATTCCCGGAGGTTCAGCGCATGCGCGTGGCCCTGGCTGCCATAGCCGACGATCAGGACCTTGCGGCCCTTGATCAGATTGATGTCGGCATCGCGATCGTAATAGACGCGCATGGTCTCTTGCCTCCCAGGGGCCTCGGTCCGAGCCCTCGTGTGCTGATGGTTGCGCCGCCGCCTTTCCGGCTGCGGCGGTCGAGCGCGCCGCTTGTAGCGGCCCTGACCGCCCTGGCAAGCGCCGGGGGCGCGCGCGCCGCCCTATTCGACGAGCCGGAAGGGCTGCTCGAAGGCGGCCGACTTTCCGGAGGCGGTGTCCCGCAGCGTGTAGACGACGATGTAGTCGCCGGCGGGCGCGTTGCCGAGGCCGAGGCTCACATTCACCATCAGCTCGCGCAGCTTGTGTTGGCTCGCCTGGGCGAAGGTCAGGAACTTCTCCTGCCCGCCCAGCACGCTTCCGGCCTTTGACTTCACCACGAAGTCGAGCGTGATGCCGATCGCGAAGCCGTCCTTGCCCGAGGGCTTCCACGAATAGCCGATCGGTTCGATATAGGTGAGCAGCGTCTCGCCGCGCTTGAAGTCGTTGCTCGTCCGCTCAGTATAGGCGCCGTAGAGACTGGGCTTCTCGGTCACGAACACGGCGCGCCGGACGGTGAGCGGCGTCTTCTCCCAGGCCGCAACGAGTTCGGCCTCCTTTGCCTCGACATCTTTCAAGCTTTGCCCCCGGACGGGCAGGGAGGCGAGACAGGAGAGCGCGACGACGGTCGCGAGACGATGATACATGATGGTTTCCTTGACCACGCTTGGTCTATCGCGGATCGACCGACGGGGCGAGCGGCTCTGGAAAGACATCGGCATGGATAGGAACGCGTCGGAACCCGGGAGCGCGGGTGCCGGTCCCGCCGATATTCTTGCTTTCTGGCGGGAAGCCGGTCCGGAGCGCTGGTTCACCCAGGACGACGCCTTCGACGCGGCGTGTCGGGCACGCTTCCTGACCGTATTCGAGGACGCCGCCGCGGGTCGGCTGGCCGGCTGCGAGGACTCGGCGCAAGGCGCGCTCGCGCTCGTGCTGCTGCTCGACCAGATGCCCCGCAACATCTTCCGGGGCAGCGCGCGGGTCTGGGCGTCGGACCCGCTCGCGCGCGAGGTGGCCGGGCGAGCGATCGCGCACGGCTTCGATCGGGAGGTCGATTCTGACCTTCGGACCTTCTTCTACCTGCCCTTCATGCACGGCGAGGATCTGGCTTCGCAGGACCGCTCGGTCGCGCTCTACGAGGAGAAGGGGCGCCCGGAGAACGTCGCATGGGCTCGGCATCATCGCGACATCGTCGCGCGTTTTGGACGTTTTCCGCACCGCAACGCGATCCTCGGACGCGAGAGTACGGCCGAGGAGTTGGCCTATCTTGAGGCCGACGGCTTCGCCGGCTGAGGGCACGGCGCTGAGGGCCGCTATCCTCTTCCGGCAGGACGCCTCAGTTCATCACGGCCTTTTCCATGGCCTCGGATGCCGGGGCTTTCGGGTTCTTCGTGCAATACTCGCGCACCTTGCGGTCGAGGGCGGTCGCACTCGGGTCCTTGGCCAGCGCGGCCTTGTCCGCCGCGCTTATCGCGGCCTGCATCTCGGCGTCGGCCTTCAGGTAGTCGGCGCAGGACATGTCCGTCTGCGCTGGGGCCGGGCCGGCCGACAGGAGCGCGAGCGCGAGCGTCACGTCGAAAAGCTTCATGGGGGTCCGTTTCGGATAAGGGCCAGCCGTCCGGCGGAAGAGGCCGGAGCGAGGTGAGTGGGACTGGCCGAGGGCGAGCGGAACGCTCGGGGAGCCCTGTAGGCTCCGGCCGAGTGTCCGTAAAGCGACCGCCGCGAAGGCCCGGTCAGGGCAGAGCGATCCCTTCACGCTCCAGCGCGCGGCGAACCGCGGGCCGCTCCGCCATCCTGTGCGCATGCGCGGTCCAGGCCGGGAAGTCGGCCGGCATGTCGAAGCCGAGCGCTGGGCCGCGACCCCAGGTCCAGAACAGGAAGACGTAGGGATCGGCGACCGAGAAGCTGTCGCCCGCAGCCCAAGGCGCGCGCGAGGCGGCGAGCTTCGCCTCGACCTGGCGCCAGACGTCCCGGCAGGTCTCGTGTCCTTTCGCGACTACTTCAGTGCGGGCCGCGTCGCTCGTGCCGTAGCGCTCGGGCCGGCGGACATGGGCATAGGCGATGTGGAGGCCGGACGAGCACCAGGCGAGCCATTCGGCGCAGCGCGCCTCCTCGCGAGGATCCGTCGGCCAGAGGGCGGCTGCCGGAAAGCTCCGGGCGATGTAGCGGAGGATGGCCGGGTTTTCGGTCACGACGAAGTCGCCGTCGACGAGGACCGGCACCCGCCCTTTCGGATTGAGGGCCAGGAATTCGGGCGTCTTCTGGGCGCCGTCGGCCAGCTTCGTCAGCACGGGCTCGAATTCGACGCCCGTCTCTTCCAGCGCGATGCCCGGCGCGAGCGAGCAGGCGCCGGGCGAGTAGTAGAGCTTCAGGCCGGCCATGGCCTCACATCCCCAGCGGGCCGCGGCTCATCGCGGCGACGCCGGTGCGGGACACCTCGACCAGACCGACCGCCACCATCATGTTGATGAAACGCTCGACCTCGTCCGTCGTCCCGGTGAGCTCGAAGACGAAGGAGGTGAGCGTCGCGTCGACGGTGCGGGCCCCGAAGGCGGAGGCGAGCCGCATGGCTTCGACCCGCGCCTCGCCCCTTCCCTCGACCTTGACGAGGGAGAGCTCGCGCTCGATCGCGTCGCCCTGGACGGTGAGGTCGAGCACGCGGTGGACTGGGATCAGCCGCTCGAGCTGCGCCTTGATCTGCGCGAGCGTGGCGTCCGTGCCGGCGGTGACGATCGTGATCCGGGAGAGATGCTTTTGGTGCTCCGTCTCCGACACCGTCAGGCTCTCGATATTGTAGCCCCGGCCGGAGAACAGGCCCGCGATCCGGGCGAGCACGCCGGGCTCGTTGTCGACGATCACGGCCAGCGTGTGCCGCCGCGAGATCTCGAGCGGCGAGGGGTCCGGGTAATGCGTGTTCATCGCGTTCATCGGCCGACCTTCTGGGCGCGGGCGCCCCGTGATACGGAACGGAAGCGTGGCCTTTGTGGTTGGAGGGCCGTCACGTCAAGCCGGAGGGCGGATCGGCCGCCGATGTTCGAGGACACCATGACCCGTCTCGCCGCCTGCCTCCTCCTTTCCGCCGCGATCCTAGTTCCGGCCGCCGCCCAGGCCCAAGGCCGTCACCGCGGCGACCCGGACGTCACCGGATCGATCGGCGGGCGTGCGCCCTGGCAGCAGCCTTGGGAATACGATTCCGGTAGCGACAACGACAAGCATCCGTCGCGCCCCTTATTACCAGCAGGGTCGGGGGCAGCAGACGGGTGGGCCGAGCCGCAACCTCGTCCCCGGTGACGGCTTCACGATCTCGCCGCGCTAGCCCCGGGCTGCGCTGCCCTGAGATCGATGAGCGGCTGCTCGTCGACCTCGTCGTGGGCAATCGTCCACGTCTCTCTCAGCGCAGCTTCGCGCCATTCAGCAAAGCTCGGTAGTCCCAGGATGGCATCCATATAGGCGCGGCTTTCCGGCGTGACCGCGAAGCCATAGGTGTCGAGGCGGGTCGCGATCGGCGCATACATCGCGTCGGCGGCCGAGAAGGCACCGAAGAGGAACGGGCCATTTCGGCCGAACCGGTGCGCGCCTCGCGCCACACCGCCTCGATCCGGCTCGCGTCCCGGGCCACCTTCTCGCCCCGGTCACCCTCGGCGAAGTGCTTGCCCAGATTCATGGGGCAGGCGGAGCGGAGCGCCGCGAAGCCGGAATGCATCTCGGCCGAGATCGAGCGCGCATGGGCACGCGCCTCGCGGTCGAGCGGCCACACACCGGCCTCGGGCCAGCGTTCCGCCACGTATTCGACGATCGCGAGCGAGTCCCACACGGTGATCTCGCCGTCCTTCAGGACCGGGACCTTACCGGCCGGCGAATGCTCACGAATCCGGACCTGGGTATTCGCATGATCGAGCGGGATCACGATCTCGTCGAAGTCGATCCCGAGCTGACGCATCAGGAGCCAGGGCCTGAGGGACCAGGATGAATAGAGCTTGTTCGCGACGATCAGTGTCGGCATGGGCGGGCTCCCTTCGGGATCGGATGGTTGTCGGTGAATGCAAGCGACGGCGGGAGATCAGGCCGCGGAGGGCTGAAGGTCCGCTATCCGGCAGGCGCCCGCGATCTCCCGGATCACGCCAAGGGACGACATGACGTCGTCCCGGGTC
Organism: uncultured Enterovirga sp.; assembly: GCF_964242715.1. Taxonomy (NCBI): domain Bacteria; kingdom Pseudomonadati; phylum Pseudomonadota; class Alphaproteobacteria; order Hyphomicrobiales; family Methylobacteriaceae; genus Enterovirga; species uncultured Enterovirga sp. The sequence continues at coordinate 17,446 of NZ_CAXTAZ010000003.1, read as the reverse complement.
GTCGTGGTCGCGCCGACCTGGAAGCGGAGAACGAAGCGGCCGTCGTGGCTCGTCTGGGTGAGGTAGAGCCGGCCGTCGTCGTTGATGCGCTGGACGAGTTGCGCGTTCAGCCGGTCGAGTTCGCTCTCCGGCACCCCGGACGGCCGGTAGCGGAAGGTGAACAGCGACAGGATTGGGGCCGTGACGATCTCGAAATCGGGCTCGGCCGCAATGGCGGCCGCCAGTTCGCCGGCCCAGCCGACATGGGCGCGGATCATGTCCCGGAGCGCCTCGGCGCCGTAGGAGCGGATCACGAACCAGAGTTTCAGGGCCCGGAAGCGGCGGCCGAGCGGCACCGACCATTCGTTGTAATCGACGAAGCCGTCCTGGCCGAGGGTGCGCAGGAAGGGCGGCCGGATGCCGAGCGCGTCGGTCAGTGCCTTCGGGTCGCGCACGAAATGCGCCGAACAGTCGAAATTCGTGAACAGCCACTTGTGCGGGTTGAAGACGAAGCTGTCCGCCCGCTCAGCGCCCCGCATCAGGTGGCGGTATTCGGGCACGATCATCGCGCTCCCGGCCCAGGCGGCGTCGACATGCAGGAAGACGCCGTGCCGGGCCGCGATGTCGGCCACACCCGCGATGTCGTCGCAGGCGCCGACCGAGGTGCCGCCGAGCGCCGCCACGATCGCGCAGGGCAGGAGGCCGGCCTCGCGGTCGGCCGCGATGGCCCGGTCGAGCGCCGCGACATCCATGCCGTGGAGTGGCCCCGCGACCGGAATGCGGACGAGATTGCGGTCGCCGATCCCGGCGATCCGGACCGCCTTGTCGACGGAGGAATGGACCTGGGCCGAGGCATAGACCCGGAGAGCCGGATGGGGGGCGAGCCCGTCCCGGTTGCCGCCGCCGCCCAGCACCTTCTCGCGCGCCGTGAGAAGGGCCGCCAGCGTCGCGCCCGAGGCGGAATCCTGGATCACGCCCGAAAATCCCTCGGGCAGGCCGATCAGCTGGCGCAGCCAGTCGATCATCCGGGTCTCGAGCTCGGTCGCGGCCGGCGAGGTCTGCCAGAGCATGCATTGCGCGGCGATCGCGGCCGTCACGTATTCGGCGACGACCGAGGGCGGGCTCGCATTGGCCGGGAAATAGGCGAAGAAGCGCGGATGCTGCCAATGCGTGATGCCCGGCATGATCACCCGATCGAGGTCGGCGAAGATCTCCGCCATCGCTTCGCCCCGCGCGGGCGGCTCGGCCGGGATCTGGCGGAAGGTGTCGCCCGGGCTCGTCTGCGCCCGGACCGGCCGCTCGGACAGGCCGTCCAGGTAATCGGCCGACCAGTCGGAGGCGCGATGCGCCCAGTGCCGGAATTCGCTGCCGTCCATCGATCCGCTCCGAAATCGCGGGCTCTCATATCGGGGCATGGCCGCGGCGTCGAACGCCTCGCCGGTGACATCGCCCCTCGTTTTGGTCGCCGGGCAACGCGGCGGCGGCGCCCATACGGGCCCGGCCCTGCTATAGCGCGGTCCCGACTCGCCGCGCGGTCCCGATTTGCCCTCCTTCCTGCATCGCTCCTCGCACGACCTCGCCGTCGAGGCCCCGCCCGACCGGCCGCTCGTCGGCATCGCCCTCGTGCTCGCGGCCGGCCTCGTCTTCTCGCTCGCCGACACCTTCTCGAAGGTGCTGGCCGAGCGGCTGCCCGTGGTCGAGATCACGTGGCTGCGCTGGGCGGGCTTCGTCGTCGTCGTGGCCCCGATGCTCGTCGCGACGCGAGGCCGTGTGCTCCAATCGGGCTCGCCGCAGCTGCAGGCCTTTCGGGCCGCCTGCCTGATCGGCTCGAGCCTGCTCTTCGTGGGAGCCTTGTCGGTCCTGCCGCTTGCCTCCACGACCACCATCAACTTCGTCTCGCCCCTGATCGTGACGGCCCTCTCGATCCCGCTTCTCGGCGAGAAGGTCGGGTTCCGGCGCTGGGCCGCCGTCGCGGCCGGCCTCGTGGGCGTCGTCGTCGTGGTCCGGCCGGGCAGCGGCACGTTCGGCTGGGCGGCACTCCTGCCGATCCTCTCAGCGACCTGCTGGGCGGCGGGCGTGATCGCGACGCGGCGCCTCGGCGGCATCGACCGTCCCTGGACCTCGATGACCTACACGTCGCTGATCGGCTTCGTCGCCCTGGGCCTCGTGGTGCCGGCCGTGTTCATCATGCCGACCGGGTTCGAGCTGCTGCTGGCGGCCGGAATGGCGGGCTTCGCGACTGCCGGGCAATTCCTCACCGTCCTCGCCTTCGGCCGCGCGCCGGTGTCAGTGCTCGCCCCCTTCACCTACGTCATGCTGATCTGGGCGACCGCCCTCGGCTATATCGTCTTCGGCACCGTGCCGGACGGCTGGACCTGGTTCGGCGCCGCCATCATCATCGCGAGCGGCATCTACACGGCCCACCGCGAGAGGCTGCGGGTGCGGGACGCGGCGCGCGCGCCTGTTCCGGAGCTGTCCAGGGCGGACAGATCGCAAGCTTGACGGTGCCGTGATCGAGAAGGTCTCGCCAAGACGGTGACAATAAGTTCCGCTCACACCCGCTGCGAACGCGGCGGCATATGCGGCGGGCCGCGCGCCCGTTCGACAAGGATGTCCAGTCTACCGGCCGGTCAGGATGCTGATGAAGGCACGGAGCCCCGCAGGAACGTGGCGATGTCTGGCATAGTAGAGGCATAGGCCTGGTATCGGCGGAGACCAATCGCTCAGCACGATCTCAAGCCGCCCCGCATCCAGCATGGCGCGCGCGATCAGTTCCGGGACGTAGGCGATACCGAGGCCGGCCGCTGCCGCCTCCACCATCAATCCATTGTGGTCGAGGGTCAGCGCACCTGGGACGTCCACAACCCAATCCTGCCCAAGCCTTTCGAACTCCCACCGGTAGGACTTCCCGCTCGGCATACGGTGACGAATGCATCGATGACTACGAAGATCGTCAGGCGTTCGTGGCGGCGTTCGTCCTTCCAGGTAGCCGGGGGATGCGACGGCGATGAAGCGGGCCACACCGCCAAAGGGTACCGCCACCATGTCCTGCGGCACGGCCTCGGCCAGACGCACGCCAGCATCGAAGCCCTGCTCGACGATGTCGACCAAGCGACGATCTACGACGAGGTCGAGCATCATGCCGGGATGATGGCTCAGGAAGGTCGGCACGGCGTCGCGCAGGAGGAGCCGGGCAGCCATCTCGTTTGCGTTGATTCGTAGCGTGCCACTCAGGATACCCTGATCCTCGGCGAAGCCATCGAGGGCTTGCTCGAAGTCACGAAGCACTGGACCGATCCGCTGCAACAGGCGCGCGCCCGCCTCGGTCGGTGCTACGCTGCGGGTCGTGCGATGCAGCAGGCGCTGTCCAAGCCGCTTTTCCAGAACCAGAATTGTATGACTCAGCGAAGAGCGCGACTGACCAAGCGCGTCGGCTGCGCGGGTGAAGCTGCGATGCTCAGCCACGGCCGCAAAGGCCGTGAGATCGGCGAGGGTCGGCTTCTCGATTGGTGTCTCCTCTTCACAGGCCCATGCGGATTGTGGTGCCTAACGCCACGCGACGCGAGCGCATAGATTCGATTCCGATGCGACGAACGAGCGGAGTCCACATGTTGAGATTGAAGATTTTTGCGATTCTGCTCGCGGCAGGTGCTCTCGCCGCGATGGCGCCAGCACAGGCGCAAGTCCGCAACCAAGTTGTCGGGACATGGCGCATGATGTCGGCCCAGATCGACCCGGACGGCAGGAACATTCCCGCCTACGGCGCACGTCCGAGCGGGTTGCTCGTCTTCACGCCCGACATGCACTACGTCGAGGTGCTGACCGACGCCGATGTCCCAAAATTCGCCTCTGACGTACGTGGCAACGGCACCGCGGAGGAGAATCGAGCTGCCATGGCGCGCAGCATCGGCTTCTTCGGCACCTACACGGTGGACGAGAGTGGCGAGTTCAGCGGCAACCGCGTCGAGGGCTCCACCTTTCCGAACTGGGTCGGCAGCGTGCGTACGCGCACGGAGCTTGGGCTACTCGTCGCGGGTGACCGAATGATAGAGAACTTCCAGCGACCGGATGGTACCAGGATCGCCATCACGTGGCAGCGTGTACGCTGATCAAAGCGCGCAAATGGGGTCAAGGGTGAGGCTGTCTCATCAGTCTCGTACCAACCAGCGTCGGGGCCTGACTGGGCTCTCGCGATGTGTTGCCGAACTCGGCCTCACTGCGGCGGCATGAAGCGGAACAGCGCCGTCGAGATGGCGACCGGCGCGCCGAGCTTGAACATACGGGTATCCGGGATGTGCGACGCGGTCACGTAGATCGCGCCGTCGGGTCCCTCCGCTAGGGAATCGGGCCAGCGCAGTTTCGGGTCCTGCGCCACGGTCACGAGGCGGCTTTCCGCCTGTCGGATCTTCACCGAATTGTCCTCCGGCGACGTCACGAAGAACGTGCCCTTGCTGCTCATCCAGAACCCGTCGGCCGGAACGGTTGTGCCGGCCTTTTTCACCTGCGCCTCGAGGTCGGGATTCTGCAGCTTGTCGTCGCGAAGCGCTGCGGTCGGGATGGAATAGAGCGTGCGGCTGGAGATCGCCTGCCAGAACAGCATCTCGCCGTCCCGGGACAGCGCGATCCCGTCAGAGGCGAAGGTCGGCGCCTTGCCGTCCGGGCGGCGGAGCACGCGACCGTCGATGCGGACCTGCACGCCCTTCTCGGCCTGGGTCGAGGAGACGCCGTCGAGGACGCGGCGGATCGCGCTGCTTTCGAGATCAACGACGAGGAGAGCGCCCCGCCCTGAATCGGTCAGGTAGGCCCACTTTCCGTCGGGGCTGAACCGAATGTCGTTCAGGTATGTGCCCTGGGGCGCGACGCGCTCGTCGAAGGCGATCGTGCGGACGACCTTGTTGGTCGCGAGGTCGATCTGGACCAGCTTCGGTCCGCCCTTCACGATCTGCTCTAGTGCAGGCGCCGCCGGGTCGAGCACCCAGAGATTGCCGCGTCCGTCGGCGACGACGCTCTGCACGCAGACCCAATGGTCGTTCGGCGTGATCTCGTCCTGCTTGGCGTTGCGCCAGCTGTTCCAGGCCGCGTCCGGATAGGGCACGAGCCGTCCGCCCTTCAACTCGGCGACCGAGACGGGCGAATCCTCCGTCCAGCGGGGGAAGTTCAGGAAAATGCGGCCGTCGTTCGAGACGGCGACGCCGGTCACCTGATGCGGGAACACGGCGACGCGTTCCAGCCTGGCTGCCGGCTGAGCCTGGGCGAGGGCCGAGCCGCCGACGAGGGTCAAGGCGAGGGCCATCCCGGCGAGACGCATCCAAGACCGCTGCATGATCGACTCCGGTTAGGCGAGATGCCCGGTCAACCGGGCGGTCCCGATCGGAGTTCCGTGGTGCCCACAGGTTTGGGGAAGGTACGCTTCCGCTCCGTCTCGAGCGCGCCTCGTCGTGCGAGGGCGCCTGCGTCTACGTCTCGGCCTCGCCCTCGGCCCGGAGGTAGGGCTCGACTGGCCCTTTGAGCTTCACGGTCATGGGATTGCCGAACCGGTCCTTCGCATTTCCGGCCGCGAGCCGGACCCAGCCCTCCGAGACGCAATATTCCTCGACATTCGTCTTCTCGACGCCCTTGAAGCGAATGCCGATGCCGCGGGCCAGGAGCTCCGGGTCGTGATGCGGGCTCTTCGGGTCCGTGGAGAGGCGGTCGGGCAGGGTGTCGGTCATCGCGGTCTCGGTCTATATCGGTCCTCGCTGATACAAGCGCCGGGCCGCGCTGCCAACGAGGCCCGTGTGCCGCAGGCCGCTTGCGTGATCGCGGGAAGGCCGGGGCGGCGGGCCTGATGCGGGAGAGAAGGACCAAGACCGATGCGCATCCTGCGACCGACGCCGATTCTCGCTCTGCTCCTCCTCGCGACGGCCGTCCCCGCCGGGGCCGCGACCGAGACGATGGTGGATTGCGACACGATCAAGACGCGCTGGACGGCGGCGTTGAGGGCGGTCGAGCCGGCGAGGCTGGGCCTGGCCTTCGTCAACGCCCCGGGACGCATGGGCGAGGAGCGCGTCGCCAACATGCCGGATGTCGATGCCCGCCTGACCTGCCTCGAAAGCTTGATGACCCGCATCGAGCTGAGGCAGGCGGCCGGCGATCCGGCGAAGACCCTCCCACCCCTCCTCACCGTAGCAGCCTCGCTGCTCGCCGCCTTCGATCTCGACCTCACGCCGGCCCAGGCGGCCGACATGGTCGGCGCCATGCGGGCGGAGGCGGAGGGCCGGCGCGACGCCGTCAGCGCCTGGGGCGTCTACGAGATCACCTACACGAGAGCCGGCGCGGACGGCCGGGCCGAGTTCGTGATCGACCATCCCGAGAATTGAGCGTCAGGTCAGGCGAGCCCGGCCTTCAAGAAGGAATCGACCGATCCAGCTGCCGATCCGCGCGCAGTCGTTCGGCCCGTCGAGCGAGGTCGTGACGGCGCCGAATGCGCCGGGCTCGAGCCGCTCGGCATGGCAGAGCGCGAGGAGCGCCTTGGCGTAGGCCGGCGTGAATTCCGGGTGGCCCTGGAACGAGATCGCCGGCTGGTCGTCGTAGATCAGCGCCGAGAACGGTGCGAAGGCGCTTCCGGCCAGGATCCGGGTCGCGGGCGGCGGGGCGACGACCTGGTCCTGATGCGAGGCCGGGATCGCGAAGCTCGGGACGGGATCGGCCCAGGACGGCTGCTCCCGGATATCGTAGCGCTGCAGCCCGAGGCCCCATCCCTTGTCCGATTTGACCACCCGGCCGCCGAAGGCCTCGGCCATGATCTGGTGACCGAAGCAGATGCCGACGAGCTTCGCCCGGCCTTTCGCCTCGCGGAGAAAAGCCCGGAGAGGCGCGATCCAGGGCAGGTCGTCATAGACGCCGGCCGCCGAGCCCGTGACCACGTAGCCGGCGCAGGCTTCGGGCGAGGGCGGGAGTTCGCCGTCGCGAACTCGGTAGGTGACGGTGTCGAAGCCGGCGCCGAGAAGGTCGGCCGTCATCGCGTCGTAGCGCCCGAAGCGCGAGGCGAGATCGGCCGGCGGCACGCCCGCCTCGAGAATGCCTATCTTCATGCCGACCTGCTCAGCCGAGCTGTCGGCGGCTGGCGGTCGAGACGTCGCCGGTATTCGGTGTCCCGGTCGGTTCGATCAGGAGCAGGTGAACTTCGCCGCGGGCGACCGGACGATGCTCGACGCCTTTCGGCACCACGAACATCTGCCCCGGCCCGAGGGTGACGGTACCGTCGCGCAACTCGAGGTCGAGCGTCCCCTTGAGGACGAGAAAGAAGTCGTCCGTGTCGTCATACGTGTGCCAGATGAAGGGCCCCTCGGCCTTCACCACCATCACGTCGTGGCCGTTGAACTGCGCGACCGTGCGGGGCGCGAACGTGTCGGAGAAGGCCTTGAGCTTCTCCGACAGATCGATGGCCGTTGTCATGGGGCTGCGCTCCGTCGATCCTAGACCAGCATCTTGCCTTCGGCCGATATGATGCTGCCGATATCCTGGCTCGATTCCTCGTCGCCGATGAATTCGTTCAGGATCATCTCGTTATGGGCCTTGCCAGACGGGATCATCGGGAAGCAGTTTTCGGCCTGGTCGACCGCGCAATCGAAGATCACCGGGCGGTCGATCGCGATCATCTCGCGGATCGCGTCGTCGAGATCGGCCGGATCGGTGCAGCGCATGCCGACGCCGCCATAGGCCTCGGCGAGCTTGACGAAATCGGGCAGCGACTCGGTATAGCTGTGCGAATAGCGGCTGCCGTGCAGCAACTCCTGCCACTGCCGCACCATGCCCATATACTGGTTGTTCAGGATGAAGATCTTGACAGGCAGCCGATACTGCACGGCGGTCGACATCTCCTGCATGTTCATCAGGATCGAGGCCTCGCCCGCGATGTCGATCACGAGCGCGTCCGGATGGGCGAGCTGCGTGCCGATCGCGGCCGGCAGGCCGTAGCCCATCGTGCCGAGCCCGCCGGAGGTCATCCAGCGGTTCGGCTGCTCGAACTTGAAATATTGCGCGGCCCACATCTGGTGCTGGCCGACCTCGGTCGTGACGTAGGTCTCGCGGCCTTTCGTCAACTCGTAGAGCCGCTGTACGGCGTATTGCGGCTTGATGACGTCGGTCGAGCGCCGGAAGGCGAGGCAGTCGCGCCCGCGCCAGCCCTCGATCTCACGCAGCCAGGAGGCATGGGCGTCGCGGTCGAGCTCGGGGGCGAGCTCGCGCCAGGCCGCGATCATGGCCTCCAGCACATGCGCGCAATCGCCGACGATGCCGATATCGGCCTTCACGTTCTTCGAGATGGAGGACGGGTCGATGTCGATGTGGATCTTGCGGGAGGCCGGCGAGAAGGCGTCGAGCCGGCCGGTGATGCGGTCGTCGAAGCGCGCGCCGACCGCGATCATGACGTCGCAATCGTGCATGGCGTGGTTCGCCTCGTAGGTGCCGTGCATCCCGAGCATGCCCAGGAAGGCCGGGTCCGAGGCCGGGAAGGCGCCGAGTCCCATCAGGGTCGAGGTGACGGGAAAGCCCGTCATCCGGGCGAGTTCGCGAAGCGCCGCCGAGGCGCGCGGGCCGGAATTGATGACGCCGCCGCCCGTGTAGAAGACGGGCTTGCGGGCCGCTGCCATCATGCGCACGGCAGCCCGGATCTTGTCCGGGTCGCCCTCGACGGTGGGCCGGTAGGTCTTGTGCTGGTTGTCCGTCGGCCGCTCGTAGAAGCCGGTCGCGAACTGGATATCCTTCGGCAAGTCGATGACGACCGGGCCGGGCCGCCCGTGGGTCGCGACGTAGAAGGCCTCGTGCAGGATACGGGGCAGGTCGGCCACCGACTTCACGAGGTAGTTGTGCTTGGTGCAATGGCGCGTGATGCCGACCGTGTCGCATTCCTGGAACGCGTCCGTGCCGATGAGATGAGTCGGGACCTGGCCGGTGATGCAGACGAGGGGGATCGAATCCATCAGCGCGTCGGCCAGGCCCGTGACGGCGTTCGTGGCGCCGGGCCCCGAGGTGACGACGACGCAGCCGACCTTGCCGGAGGAGCGGGCATAGCCCTCCGCCGCATGGACTGCGCCTTGCTCGTGCCGGACGAGCACGTGGCGGAGTTCCTCCTGATGGAAGAGGGCGTCGTAGATCGGCAGCACGGCGCCGCCCGGATAGCCGAAAATGTGGTCGACGCCCTGATCGCGGAGCGCGCGCACGACCATCTCGGCCCCGGTCATCATCTCGCCCATCGTCGTCTCTCCTCGCCGCGCCCGCGGCCCTCCAGGCAATAAAAAAGGGCCCCGAGGGACCCTGCATGCGCCATCGTCCGGACCTGCGGGTTAGACCCGCTCCGTCGATGGCGCCTCCGGTACAATAAGCTTCGCGGGCATGATGCCGTCCCGTTTCATTGGTATTGGCTAGTCCGAATGCCAGGCAGCGTCAAGTTTCGGGATGGGTCGATCGTGATGGAGACAAAGGCGGGCCCTCAGATATCGCCGGAGCGCCTTGTGGCCAGGGCCCTTCTCATCGGAGAGCGGATCGACACGTCGGGGCTCGAGCGCAGCGACGTCGTATCGACGACGCCGCTGGCCTTCCGGTCCGGCCAGGACGGGCTCGTCGTGATCTTCCGCTACGGGGCGGTTGCGACCGTCGGGCTCACGCCGCTCGAGGAGGACGAGGTCCTGCGCTCGCTCGGCGAGCGGGTGGTGCGACCCTTCTCCGAGCGCGAAGAAGAGACGGCGGCGATCGAGTTCTCGGACGAGCGCGAAGACCAAATTCCGCCCGGCGGTCCGATCTACCTGAAGCGGCGCGACCCCGAACGCATCCTGCTGATCGCGGACTCGCTCGCGAAGAGCGTCGCCCTCGCCCGCGACGAGGCCCAGGTCGACGACGTGTTCGACGTGATCGACCCGCTCGCCCGGACGCTCGCCGAGACGGGCGGATCCCCTGGGCGGCGGTCCGTCATCCTGCGCCACGTCGGACATGCGCTCCTGGTCCGGCACCGCGTCTCCGGTCGCGTCGCCGTCGAGGAGAAGCCCGACGTCCTCTGGGACCGGCCCGACCTCGAGCGGCTCTATGCGCGTCTGGAAGACGAGTACGAGTTGAAAGAGCGCGTCGCGGCGCTGCACCGCAAGCTCGAGGTCATCGGGGGCACCACGACGGCCCTGACCGACCTGATCGATACCCGTCGCTCGCTGCGGCTCGAAGCCGTGATCGTGGCGCTCATCACCTTCGAGATCGCGATCACGATCTTCCAGATGATGACGGGGCGCTGAGCCTCGGAAGACGAGGTCGGTCGCGCCGGTTATCCCGCGGCGGGCGAACCCCTGACCGATCGGACGAGCGCCTCCGTGCCGAGGGCCGTGTCGAGGAGCTCGAAACCCGGCATCTGGTGCCGAAACCAGGTGACTTGGCGCTTGGCATAGGCCCGGGTATCCGCCTGGCCCCGGGTGATGGCGTCGGCGAGCGGCATCTCGCCTGCGAGATGGGCCATGAGCGCAGGCACGCCGTGAGCGCGCATCACCGGAAGGGCCGGATCGAGCCCGCGCCGGCGGAGGTCGCCCACCTCCTCGAGCGCGCCGGCCTCGATCATCGCCGTGAAGCGCCGGTCGATCCGCTCGCGCAGGGTGGTCCGGTCGGGGGCCAGGAAGAGGCCGCGCCAGGGCCGGCTGGCGAGCAAGCCGGGCCGGCGAGCCCCCTGGAAGGAGGAGAGCGGCCGACCCGTCGCGGCCAGGATCTCGAGCGCGCGCAGCAGGCGGAGCCGATCGCTTGGCCGGAGTTTGGCTGCCGTCTCCGGATCCCGCTCGGCCAGTTCGGCATGGAGATCGGCGCTGGGGCGCTCGGCCGAGGAGGCCCGGATCGCGGCCCGTAGGTCGTCCGGCACGGCCGGCAGGTCGGACAGGCCCTCGGTGAGCGCCTTGAAGTAGAGCCCCGTGCCGCCCGTGAAGATGGGGGTGAGCCCGGAGCCATCGAGCTCGTCCAGCGCCGCCGCGGCGTCCGTGAGATAGCGGCCGACGGAATAGTTCACCGCGCCGTCGACATGTCCGAAGAGGCGGTGCGGCGCCGCGCCCTCGTCCTCGGGCGTCGGCCGTGCCGTCAGAACCCTGAGGTCGCGATAGACCTGCATCGAGTCGGCGTTCAGGACGATTCCGGGCATTTCGCGGGCGAGCCGGATCGCGAGCGCCGACTTGCCGGAGGCCGTGGGCCCTGCAATGAGGATGGCGCCCGCCCGTTCCACCGATCCACCTGCCAGCGCGACGCGCGCGGCTGCGGGAAGCCGAGACGCGAGACCTCGTGGCCGACCCGCCGACCCTCGTCGCGACCCTGATAGCAAATCCCCGCGTGCCGTCGATCAGCGCCGAGGCGATCCGGGCGGCCTCTTCGGCCTGCGGCGGTGGCGCGCCTGCCCGTATCCTGTCCGACGGGGTCGCGGCGGAGTTCGACATCGATGGCGAGGCTGCGGACGTCGCGGCCGCGCTGCGGGACGCGCTCGCGGGCCGCCCGATCGACGTCGTCGTGCAACCCGCCGAGGGACGCCGAAAACGCCTGCTTCTCGCCGACATGGATTCCACCATGATCGAGCAGGAATGTATCGACGAACTCGCCGATTTCGTCGGGCTGAAAGCGCAGGTCTCCGAGATCACGGAGCGGGCCATGCAGGGCGAGATCGCCTTCGAACCGGCGCTCCGCGACCGGGTCGCGCTGCTCCGGGGCCTCTCGGTCGGGATCGTGGACCGGATCATCGCCGAACGGATCACGCCGATGCCGGGCGGCGACGTCCTCGTGGCCACCATGCGGGCGAACGGCGCCTATGCCGGTCTCGTCTCGGGCGGGTTCACGCTCTTCACGGGTCCAATCGGTGCGGCGCTCGGCTTCGACGAGGACCGGGCGAACCGCCTCCTGGTCGAGGACGGCGCCCTGACCGGCGCGGTCGCTGAGCCGATCCTGGGGCGAGAGGCGAAGCTCGCGACTCTCCTCGAGCTCCGGACGCGGCTGGGGCTGCGGCCCGGCGAAACCCTGGCCGTCGGCGACGGCGCGAACGACCTCGCCATGCTGGGCAAGGCCGGGCTCGGCGTCGCCTATCGGGCGAAGCCCGCCGTCGCGGCCGCGGCTCATGCCCGGATCGAGCATGGCGACCTCACCGCCCTGCTTTACCTCCAGGGTTATGCCGCGAGCGAGTTCGCGGCGCCCGCAAGACGGGGTTGGCCGCCCGGCGCGACCTGAGCGGGAGCGACCCCGACCCCCCTCGACACGATTCTGTCACATAGGCGAAAGCTTCCCGAACACACGGAGCGCGCCGCATGAGTGACCCTCGCGAGATCGAGCTGAAATTCGAGGTCGATCCCACGAAGCTCGCCAGCCTGAAGCGCCGGGTGGCCGCCATGCTGGAGCTGGGACAGGCGAGTCCGCGCCACCTGGTTTCGGTCTATTACGACACCCCCAAGCACGCGCTCCGCGGGCGCGGTGTGTCGCTTCGCATCCGCCAGGACGGGGAGCGCCGGCTACAGACGCTGAAAACCGATGGCGGTCTTGGAGCGGGCCTCTTCGACCGGGCCGAGTGGGAATGCGAGATCGCGGGCGAGGCGCCTGATCCGGACCTGTTCGACGATCCCCGGGCAAGCCGGCTCCTGCGGTCGCGCGGATCCCTCGCGCCGCTCTTCGAGACCCGGATCGAACGCACCTCGTGGACCATCGTGGCGGGCACGGGCGAAGTCGAGCTCTCGATCGACGGCGGAACGGTTTCGGCCGGGCCAGTGTCGCGTCCGGTGGCGGAAATCGAGCTGGAGCTGAAGGGGGGCGACCCGGTCGACCTCTTTGGGATCGCGCGGCGCCTGGCGGAGACCGGAGCCCTCCAGATCGGCGTCACGTCGAAATCGGAGTGCGGCTACGGACTGCTCGACGGTTCGACGGCTCCCTCCGCGAAGGCCGGCCCGGTCGCGCTCACGTCGAAGATGACGGCCGGGGAGGCCTTCCAGGCCATCGCCCGTTCGTGCCTCCGGCATTTTCGGCTGAACGAGGCCATCCTGGTCGAGCGCCGCACGGCCGAATCGCTGCATCAGGCCCGCGTCGCCATGCGGCGGCTCCGCTCCGCCTTCTCGCTGTTCAAGAATGTCGTCGACGATGGCGAGGTGGAAGCGCTGAAGCGTGAGCTCCGCTCCCTCTCGACCCTGCTCGGCGTCGCCCGCAATCTCGACGTCTATCGCGAGCGCGTGGTCGGGGCGGAGATGGAGCGGGATGCAGCCGAGCCCGGCCTCGCGGAATTCGCCGCCCGGCTCGGGACCGACCGCGAGCGCGCCTATGACCAAATCCTCCGAAAACTCGGCTCGAAGCGCTTCCGGGCGTTCATGGTCGAGCTCTCGACCTGGGTGGAAGTGGGCCCCTGGTTGTCGCGCGAGGTCTCGCGCGGCCGGGACGACGGTGCCTGGACATTTGCGGCCACCATTCTCGAGCGGCGTCGGCGCCGGGTGAGGACCAAGGGCCGTCATCTCGACCGGCAGAGTCCCGACGCGCGGCATCAAGTCCGGATCGATGCGAAGAAGCTCCGCTATGCGAGCGAATTCTTCGCCGAGCTGGTGCCGGGCCGGAAACGCCGGGAGCGGCACAAGGCCTTCGTGTCGGCCTTGGAACAGCTTCAATCCTGCCTCGGCGACCTGAACGACATCCAGACCGGCCACGAACTTGCGGAAAGCCTTGCCCAGTCCGCACCGGCCTCGCTCCTGCCCTTCGCGGCCGGCCATGCGGCCGGCGCCCAGGACGGCCGCGAGGAGGCCCTCGTTGCCGCGGCGGTCGAGGCGCATGCCGCCTTCGCCGAAGCGAAACCGTTCTGGCGCTGAGCCGGTGGAAACGAACGCGCAATCCGGCTGAAACAGGGTCGCGTTAGTGGCCCTCCGAACGACGGAGCGGCACGATGACGACCTTGGCGATCCTCCTCGGCCTGAAACGGCCGGCCTACGACGACACCTTCTACGAACGCGAACGGGCCAGGAATCTCGCCCGGGTCCGGGCCCTGATCGCCGAGATCAGCGCCCGGCATTGAAGACCTCCGCTCTGGGCGACACGATCGACGCTCAGCCGTCCTCTCGCGTGCGCTCCGGCCAGGACCTGTCCGGGGCGAGCGCGACGCTCTTCACGATCGCGAAGACAGGCATCCCCCGCGCGAGCGCCAGGTCCGCGACCGACCTCCGGGTGATGCGCGCCAGGATGCGGGCGCCCCCGCAATCGAGCCGGATGTCGGCCGAGCCGTCGGCCCCGGACGGGTCCGGGACCTCGTCGATCGTGCCTGGGAGTATGTTCAGCGCGCTCAGGCCGTCGGGCCGCCGCAGGCTCAGGATCACGTCGCGGGCCGGAATTTGCAGGCGCAGGCGGGCGCCGGCCGGAAGGTTGAGGAGCGGAACGCGAAGGTCGCCGGCGGGGGTGGAGAGCGTCGTCAGCCCGAAGGCGCGGTCATGCGCCTCGATCTCGGCGTCGAGAACGGCCCCTGCCTCCCGGATCCCGGCAAGCGGACCGATGTCGGTGCGGGCGAGGGTGTCGCGGGCGGAGCCGCTGGCCGCGACGCGGCCATTCTCCAAGACGACCAGCGTGTCGGCGAGTCGCGCCACTTCGGTGATGGCGTGGGTCACGTAGACGATCGGGACGCCCGCCTCGTCCCGCAGCTGCTCGATGAAAGGCAGGATCTCGGCCTTCCGGGCATCGTCGAGCGCGGCCAGCGGTTCGTCCATCAGAAGGAGGCGTGGCTTGGCCAGGAGAGCCCGGCCGATCGCGACCCGCTGCTTCTCACCGCCGGAGAGCGCGCCGGGACGGCGGCCGAGAAGCGGCGCGATGCCGAGAAGCTCGACCACCGAAGCGAGGCTCGTCCGGTCCTCCGCCCCCGCCGCGAACCAGCGCCCGAAGAGCAGGTTCTGGCGAACGCTCAGATGGGGGAAGAGCCGGCCGTCCTGAAAGACGTAGCCGATCCGGCGTCGATGGGCCGGCACGTGGACGCCGGACGCGGTATCCACGAGGGCCTGGCCGCCGAGCACCACCCGGCCCCGCCGCGGCCGCAGGAGGCCGGCGATGATGTTGACGAGCGTCGTCTTGCCGGAGCCGGATCGCCCGAAGAGAGCCGTGACGCCGCCCGGGGCCTCGAAGGCGGCGGCCAAGTTGAAGCCGCCCTGCTCGTGCTCGACCTCGACCCGGAGATCGCCCTCGCGGCCCCTCATGCGGCGAGGCGCCGGGCAACGCCGCGGGCCAGGGCTTCGGAGACGACGAGCGCCGCGACCGAGACCGCGATCGAAACGAGCGTGAGCCGAAGCGCACCCGCCTCGCCGCCCGGAATCTGCGTGAAGGTGTAAATGGCCGAGGGCAGCGTCTGGGTCTCGCCCGGGATGTTCGAGACGAAGGTGATGGTCGCCCCGAATTCGCCCATGGCCTTGGCGAAGGCGAGGATCAGCCCGACGATGATGCCCGGAAGGATCAGCGGCAGCGTCACGGCGGCGAAGACCCAGGCGGGAGAGGCGCCGAGCGTGCCGGCTGCCGCCTCGAGCTTGCGGTCGACCGCCTCGATCGACAGCCGGATCGCCCGCACCAGGAGCGGGAAGCCCATGATGGCGGAGGCGAGGGCCGCGCCCGTCCAGCGGAAGGACAGGACGATTCCGAAATGCTCGGCCAGGAAGGCGCCGATCGGCCCACGGCGTCCGAGGCCGATCAGGAGAAGATAGCCCGTGACGACCGGCGGCAGGATCAGCGGCAGGTGGACCAGCATGTCGAGGATCGACTTGCCCCAGAAACGTCCCCTCGCCAACAGGTAGGCGACGGCGATGCCGGGCAGGAGACTGCCGGCGGTCGCGGTCGCGGCAACGAGCAGGCTGAGGCGGAGCGCCGTCCATTCCTCTGGCCGGAGCCAGTCCGCCACGCCGAAGGTCAGGTCAGGACCCTGTGGCCGGCCGGTTCAGGACCGTGAAACCTTGCCGCTCGAAGGCGGCCTTGGCGGCCGGTCCGCGCAGATAGGTCACGAAAGCCGCCGCATCCGGGCTAGTGGCATCCTTCGTCACTGCGACGGGATAGACGATTGGGGGATGCGATCCCTCCGAAAAGGTGCCGATGATCTTCACGCCGGGCTCCGCCTGGGCATCGGTAGCGTAGACGATGCCGAGAGGAGCCTCTCCGCGCGAGACGAGGAGGAGCGCGGCCCGAACGCTCTCGCCTTGGGCAATCCTGTCCCGGACCCCGTCCCAGGCGCCGAGCTTGTCGAGCGCGGCCTTGCCGTATCTCCCGGCCGGCACTGCATCGACATTGCCCATGGCGAGGCGGCCACCCTGGCCGAGGGCCGCGGCGAGGTTCATGCCGGGCGCGACCGCCAGGGTCACGGTGGAGTCCTTCGGGGCCACGAGAACGATCCGGTTCCCGAGAAGGTCGACCCTTGTGTCGGGCCTGACCAGGTTCTTGCCCTGCGCGTAATCCATCCAGTCGAGATCGGCCGAGAAGAAGATGTCGGCGGGCGCACCCAGCTCGATCTGCTTGGCGAGTGTGTTCGAGGCCGCGAACGAGATACTGGGCGCCGGCTTGCCTTCGCGGGTCCATGCCGCCGCGATGTCGTCCAGCGCGTTCTTCAGGCTCGCGGCCGCAAATACTAGGGGCCCGGCCGACTGCGCCGAGCCGGCGGTAGCGAAGGGCCCGATTTGCGCGAGCGTCAGTGCGAGGGCGAGGACCCATCCCGGGCGCCACGTGATCGGTCCCATCGTCACTCCCGAGGCAGCAGCTCGTCCGAGGCGTATCGCCGTTGCTCGCTCGCGTCTACGGTCAGGGCAGTGAGGATTCCAAGCCCCGGGTGCGGGCGGCTCTCCGCCGCCCTTACCAGCGGGCGCGCTCAGACTCCGTCGGAAGGCGGCCGTCCGGGGTCAGCTTGTCGACCACCTTGGGCAGCGCCTCCGAGAGCTGGCGCATGAGTTCGTCGCGCGGCAGGCCGGATTCCTTCTGGAGCTGAGCGATGGCATCGGGCCCGAGGGTCTTCTCGAGGTCCTGGGGCGCGATCTCCCTGTTCGGCCCGGGCTCGATCCAGGATTTCACCTTGTCCTCGTGGCCGCTCGACTTGAAGCGATCGAACAGACTGTCCAGGCTCGGCAGCCCGGCCAGGATCCCGCTCTCGATCCGGCCCGACGGCGCGGCAGGCGGCGTCGCCCCTCCGGCGGGAGCTGCGCTGCCGGTCTTGTCGTCCGATTTTCCGAAATAGCTGCTCGCGGCCTTCGCGGCGAGCAGGAGAAGCAGGGCCTTCGTCAGCGGCGACGTTCCGCCCGAGCTTGACTTCGACCCCGTCACGCTGCCGATCACCTGGTCGAGAAGTCCCATCGTCGCTCTCCTGGGGCGCCCGTTCGACAACGCACGGACCTCCAAAAAGCGGGAGGGCGGGGCCTTGTTCCCGCGACCCGTGGTCCGCCGGTCCAGGACTCGTGACCGGGAGCCAGCCTCAATCGTCTCGGGGGACCGATGCGCCCGTCTCCCGTTC